>DASPSB010000211.1:0-3036 GCA_035624135.1 Candidatus Acidiferrales bacterium
GGCCTTCCACCGGCGAATGCGTCACCACCACTTCCCATTCCCGAGGAACAGCAGCTTCTATGCCGCGCGCAAATCGCTCGCCGCTCGCGGCAAACACCAGTCCCGGGGTGGTCAAAGCGAGCGAGTGCCGTAGCTTTTCGAAGTCTGTGGAGACAAGAGAGCAGGCGGGCGAAAGGCTGACCGTGGGAATTCCCGCATGCTGCCCCGCGAGCATCAGGAGCAGGTGCTCCAGGTCGTTTTCAGAAAGGATGGCCACGGGCCGCTCGGCGGAAAGGCCGCGATCGAGCAGCGCTTGGGCCAGGCTGCACACCGAAGAGAACACCTGGCCGTAGCTCAGTCGCCGCCACTCGCCGTGGCCATCGCGTTTCGCGGCGCAGATGCGAGAGGGGTGGAGCGCAACCCAATGTGCCACGCGATCAGTAAGCACGCGTGGATACGATTCGAGGGCTTCCTCAGGACGGACGAGCATCACGCCGTTTGGCAGCCGCTCGAGGGTGGCGCCCGATGTGCGCATGCGAGCCTGGCGCACTCGTCCGGGCGCCGCTGCGCTTCTGACGCCTGGAAGCGCGGCCTCGCCGTGTGCGGGATTCGCGGATCCCGCGTTTGCCAGTTTGCTCATGCGGTTGCCAGCGGTTGCCTCGGTTTGCTCAACAAGGCTATTTCCCAACCTCGCTCAGTTGCGCGAGAAGAGTTTCAGAGGTCACGCTCCAGCCAAAAAAACACTCCACATTGTACATCGTGGCATCTTGAAGGTTGGGCGGCCCTGCTTGCATCGTGCAGTCGCCGACGATCACGGGCCAGTATTCGAGAAAATATGCGTCGCGCAGCGTGGACTCCACACAGACATTCGTCGCGATGCCGGTGAAGAAAAGGTGGCGAATACCGCGTGCACGCAGTTGGGCGTCCAGCGAGGTGCCGGCGAATCCGCTGTAGCGGGTCTTCACGATGACCAGGTCGCCAGCATGCGGCGCGAGCTCGTCCACCAGCGCGAAATCCCACGACCCTTCGGTCAGGAGCTTGCCTTTCCACTCTTCCCGCCGACCCATCATGCACATCGCCAGCTCTTTTTGCGGATTGGGCGAGCCGGGGCCCCCGGCATTCGAAAGGTCGGGTTTGTAACCCATCTGGAGATAAACCACGCACATTCCGGCAGGGCGCGCGGCGGCCAAAACGGCGCGGATTGCGGCCACCACTCGCGCCGCGCCAGAAATATCCGCGCCCGCCAGGTCCAGCATGCCGCCTCTCGAGGCGAATGCGTTCTGCATGTCCACCACGACGAGGGCCGAGGCCTTGAAATCCACTTCGATGGGTTCAGGTTTCGCGTCGAGCCTGGGCATAGCGTGGACTGCCGAGGTTAGCTCTCGTAGAGCTTTTTGACCAGTTGGCCCTTCATTTCAAAACGCGGCAGCGTGCCCGGAGGCACGAGCTCGACGGAGGAAGAGACCGTGAGTACGGCCTTGATCTTGTGCTCGATCTCCGCCTTCAGGCCGCTGGATGGCTCGGCCGTATCGCCGTATTCGGCCACGATTTTTAGGGGGGGCTTCACGCCCGGGCCCGGCGCCTCGAGCAGGATTTGCACTTCGCCCGTGGTGCGCGGGCGGAAGCTCGAAACCACGTCGCGCACGGCAGAAGGAAAAATATTCACGCCGAGCACGATCAGCATATCGTCCGTGCGGCCCAGGCAGCGCAGCTTGATTCCCGTGCGCCCGCACGCGCAGGAAATGCCCAGGATGGTCACGCGGTCGCGCGTGCGGAACCGCAGCAGCGGCACGCACTCGCGTTCCAGGCTGGTATAGATGAGCTCGCCCGAAACACCCTCTTCGATAGGTAAAACCTGCTCGGTTTCGGGATCGATAACCTCGCAGTAGACGAACTCCTGTGCGTTGTAATGCATTCCGGACTGGTTGCGGCACTCGGAAAAAATAATGGGCAGCATGTCGGCGTTGCCTAGGCCTTCCGTGACACGCGCACCCCAGGATTCCTGAATTTTCGCGCGCACGGAGGGTATGCCCCCGCCGGGTTCCGCGCCGCAAACGATTTTTTTGATGCCCAGGTCGCGCGGATCCATCTTCGTCTCGCGCCGCACGTGATCGGCAAGGTAAATCGCATAAGAGGGCGTGGAATGCAGGACGTTCGCATGCAGATCCCGCGCGATCATCACCAGTTTCTCCGAGGCTCCCGTGCCCACCGGAACAAATGTGGCGCCGATCCGCTCAATCGCGTCCTTTACCGGCAGCCCGCCGGCGAATAAGGTGAGGCTCGCCCCATGTATCACGATGTCGGTCGGTCGGATGCCTTGCGTGTAAAAGGAACGAGCCGTGCCCCGCGTCCACACCTCGGCATCCTGTCGCGTGAGGCCCACCAGGCTAGGGCGTCCGGTGGTGCCCGTGGAGGCCTGAATGCGAATCACCTTCTCTAGACCTGCGCAGGCATGCCGGCCCAGCGGAGGAACGGCGCGCTGGCTCTCGCGCAGCTCTTCCTTTGTAGTCAGCGGCACACGGGCCAAGTCTGTCAGCGTGCGCAGGTGTTCGCGACGCAGTCCCGCAACCCTCAACTTATCTTGATAGAAAGGCGAGCGGGCAAGAAGGTAGTCGAGTTGCTTGGCGAGCTTCTGCTCCTGGAGAGCCCGCAGCCGGTCCGGACTCATCGTTTCCATTTCCGGATCGAGGTATTCTTCAGGATCCATAAGGAATCGCGGGACCTGCATGCGCCGCCAAACTGAGTTTATGACTACAAAGACGGGTGGCTGCAGTTCCGCTGCCGTTCCCTGCCCTTAAGCCGTCAAGGCCGATGCAGTATTTAGAACGAAAATCTGGCCGACAACTGAAACTGCCGCGGGTTCAGCACCGTGCGCGGCACTCCAAAATTGGGGTTCGGAGTATTCGGAATGGAAACCGGAATCAACCCGTCTTGAACGAAGGCGCCTCCCGGGAAAGCATATACCCCCGATCCGAAGCTCGCTGCGATCTGCGTGCCGCACGAAACCGCCCCGGCCTGAATCGACTTGGTGAGGGCGTCGTTATAGTGCCTCGGAAT
>DASPSB010000232.1:0-15771 GCA_035624135.1 Candidatus Acidiferrales bacterium
CCGGCCGGTTTGCGTGTTCTGCTGGCTGGGATGATAGGCGGCAAAGAGACGCGACACCGGCCAGCCCTGTCTCGCAGGCAACCTATAGCTCGCTCCGTGGCGAAAGACGTAGCGCGTTGTGCCGGATAACTCTCCGCGGCCGCGCAACTGCTTCAAATAGCCTTCAAACGCAACCTTCCCCAGCGCCAGCACCGCCCGCGGACGGAAGTGCTCCAGTTCCGCCTCCAAGTAAGGCCGGCAGTTGGCGATCTCAGCCGGCAGCGGCTTGTTGTCCGGAGGAGCGCATCGAACTGTGGCTGTGATGTAAGCGCCCTGCAGCTTTAGCCCATCACCCCTGCGGCGCGAGCTGCCTTGGTTCGCGAAGCTGGCTTCATGCAGCCGGGCGTAGAGAAAGTCTCCGGAGCGATCACCCGTAAACATCCGTCCGGTGCGATTGGCACCATGCGCCGCCGGGGCCAAGCCGATGATCAGGAGTTGTGCGCGGGGATCTCCAAAGCCGGGAACCGGCCGGCCCCAATAGTCATCTTCACGAAAGGCGCGGCGCTTCACTCGCGCCACGGTCTCACGCTGCATCACCAGGCGCGGGCATTTGCGACACGCCACGATGCGCTCGTTCAGGATGCGAAGAGGATCCGGCAGAGTTCACTCCTTTGGCCCTTCCCTGCCCCCACCTAGCGAGTGGAGTCGCGGCGGCGGCCGACCAACTCGATTTCCGGCACTTCACCATGGACGATCAATCGGGCCTCGGTATGCTGCTGCACTTCCCGCGGCGTCCATCCCGACGCAACCTCGCGCAAGAGGAAGCCGTCAGGAGTCACGTCCGCCACGACGAGGTCGGTGATCACGCGTTTGACGCAGGCCAGCGCGGTGAGTGGATACGTGCAGCGGCGCACAAGCTTCGGCCCGCCATCCTTCGTCACGTGTTCCATGCACACGATCAGGTGGCGCGCGCCGGTGGCGATGTCCATCGCGCCGCCGATCCCTCCCGAACCCTGCGAACCCGGGATTTTCCAATTGGCGAAGTCGCCATTTTCAGCCACCTGCAGCCCGCCCAACATGCTGAGGTCCAGATGCCCGCCGCGAGCCATCAAATGCGCTGTCCCCTGATCGAAATAGGATGCACCGGGAATCACCGTAACGGGCACCTTCATGGCGTCCACAACGTCGTAGTCTTCTTCTCCCGCTTTGGCCCGCGGCCCCATGCCCAGAATCCCATTCTCGCTGTGGAAATACACGGTGATCCCTGCCGGAACGAAATCTGAGACGAGGTTGGGGATGCCCCAGCCGAGGTTGACGCAATCGCCGTCGTGCAGCTCGAGCGCGGCGCGCGCAGCCACCTGCTCGCGCGTGAGCCTAGGCTTTGATGACATTGTAGATGCCTTTCGCCTGCACGATGCGATGGACAAATACGAAGGGCGTAACGACGGCCTCGGGATCAAGCGCGCCCACTGGGACAACTTCCTCCACCTCTACAATCGTAGTTTTCGCCGCCAGCGCCATCAGCGGATTGAAATTTCTCGCCGTCTTCCGATAGACCAAGTTGCCCAGCTCATCGGCCTTCCACGCTCTGATAAATGCGAATTCGGCGACGAGCGGCTCGTAGAAGACGGTGCGGCGGCCGCCTAAGACGCGCTCTTCGCGCCCCTCCGCCACCTGCGTGCCCGCGCCGACCGCGGCGTAGAACCCAAAGATTCCGGCTCCCGCGGCGCGGATACGCTCGCAGAGGATTCCCTGGGGCACAAGTTCGAGCGCGATTTTTCCCGCCGCGTAGAGCTCCTGAAAGTGGCGCGCGTGCGGGCCCGGGAAAGACGCGATCACGCTTCGGATTCGGCCATGTTTGAATAAAATGCCCAGCTCGCCGTCACCCGAGCCGCAGTTGTTGGTGATTGCGGTCAGCTCACTTGCGCCCTGACGGTCGAGCGCCTGTATTAAATTGTTCGGGAAACCCGCGCCGCCAAATCCGCCGAAGAAGATGCGGGCGCCCGAAGGAACGTCGGCGACGGCGGCATCCACAGTGTCGTAGAGCTTTTGCCTCATGCAGTGATTCTACCGGGGTCTCGCGCGCGCCGAAAGTGTGGGCACGTCCGCAGCTAGGATTGGGCAGTGCTGTGCAGGGACAGCTCGCGCAGGGCCGCAGCCGTGTGTTCGCCTACATCTGTGCGCGAGGCCAGCGAACGGAGATCGCGCTCGTCGTCCACATCCAGCTCGATTCGCGAATTGCGGAAGAGACGCGCGTAGGCGCGGAGGCGCGCGGCTTCTTCCAGATGCCTATGCAGGCTGCCAGGCCCGAAATGAGAGGGAAATAGCTCGGGAGGAGTGCGCAAGAGCGCGTTGGTGCCGCTGGCGCTGCGCGATGGTACCAGCACCGCGGAGGGCGCGGCCGGGCAGGCCGCGAGCACGGCTTCGATGTCCGCAGGGCGGACCAGGGGAATATCGATCGGCAGCCGCAGCAGCGCAGTGACCCCTCGAGAAGCGCAAATGCGCGAGGCCGCGTCCACAGAACGGCTTTCGGAATGTTGCGTGGATTCCGGCAGGCACTCCCAACCGTGGTAGCGGGCTGCGGTGAGGGCGCCACGGTCCGAAGAAACGACAAAGACTGGGACCCGGACGCGCAAGCGCGCCACGGCTGAGAAGACGTCTTCGAGCATGGCGCGAGCCAGCCGCGTTCGAACCTCCTGAGGGAACGTACCGGCCAGGCGTTGCTTCGCCTGGGACAGGTCTTTGACCGGGATCAGAATTGCCTGCACGCCGAGCCTCTAGGCGCCTGTTGCAGCCAGTTCGCGGAATAGAGAAAGCACGCCCCGCGCCAACCGGTCTTTCTCCGCGTCAGTGCGCATGACGGAGGGGATAAGCACAGGCCGCATTCCCCGCTCGATGATGTCCGGGCAGAGCGGAGAATCCACGGGATCAATCACCAGGATCGAGGCAACATCCTCATAGAGGTGCGCGACACCGCAGGCAGTCGGCTCGATCAGGCATTCGGCGAGCATTTTGTCCGAGGGGCCCTTGAGCGATTTGCCGCCCACGAGCGGGCTGACGGCGACGCAGCGGTTCCGGCGCTGCCAGATTGTTTCCCGTACTCCCGGCACGGCAAGGATCGGGCCGATGCTGATGAGCGGGTTGCTCGGGCAAATGAGGAGTCCGTCGGCCTCATGGAGCGCTTCCAGCACGCCCGGAGAGGGACGCGCCGATTCGATGCCTTCAAAGCGGATGTCCAGAATCGAAGGCTCAGCCCGGTGCTGCACCAAATATTCCTGAAAATGCAGCTCGCCCAGATTGGTGAGCAACGTGGTGGGAACGGGATGCTCGCACATGGGCAGAATTTTGGACGCCACGCCCCATTCGCGCCGGATTCCATCGGTCACCTGTGAGAGCGGTTGCCCGCGCCACAGCAGAGCAGTGCGATGGATGTGCGTAGCCAAGTCCCGGTCGCCCAAGTTGAACCACTGTTCACCTGCGTAACGCGCCAGCGCCTTCAAAGTGTGGAACGTATCGCCGGCAAGTCCCCAGCCTGTCTGCGGATTCACGCTCCCGGCAAGCGTGTACGTGACGATGTCCAGATCCGGGCAAATATAGAGGCCATGAAGAACGATATCGTCGCCGGTATTGACGATCACCGTAAGATCGCGCGGGTCCATCGTGCGCGTGAGTCCAAGCAAGAGCTTGGAGGCCCCAACGCCGCCCGCGAGTGCGGTGATTTTCATCGTCCTCGTCGTCCTTCGCGTCAATAACCGGTGATCGGCAGATGCCCCACCGGTTCGCCCGCAAGCCGCAGCTGGGCAGGAATCCTATCGGCAGAATCAGCCGCTGGAAACATCTGCCGGATACCGTAGGTCGTGTTGCGTTCGGCGGGGGTTCGCCCGATGCTGCGGATATGCGCACGGAACTCCTCGGGCGACACGTACTCGCCGAATGCCGCGCCGGCGGACTTGGAAATGTTTTCTTCCATCAGCGTACCGCTGAAGTCGTTGGCGCCGGCCTGCAAACAACCCAGGGAGAGTTCGAAGCCCATCTTCACCCAAGAGACCTGGAGATTCCGGATCGACGGCCCGAGAAGCAGCCGCGCGATGGCGTGTACTACGAGGTGCTCGCGGGGGCTGGCGCCGGCCCGCGCTTCGCCGTGCTGATAGAGGCGCGTATTCGGGTGCACGAATCCCAGCGGCACGAACTCCGTGAAGCCGCGGGTTTCGCCTTGGATTTCGCGGAGCAGCAACATGTGCCGGATGCGGTGCTCGGCTGTTTCCACGTGGCCGTACATCATCGTGGAAGTCGTCGGAATGCCGAGCGCATGCGCCGCCCGGATGATTTCCACCCAGCGAGCCACCAGCAGTTTATTCGGGCTGAGCCGCGCGCGTATGGAATCGTCCAGAATTTCCGCGGCGGTGCCAGGAATGCTGCCCAGGCCTTCCGATTTGAGCAGGGCGAGGTATTCGCGCAGCGGCAGGCCGGTACCATCCACCCCGTTGGCGATTTCCATGGGCGAGAAGGCGTGGATGTGCATCTCGGGCACAGCCCGTTTGATGGCCCGGAGAATGTCGCGATAGAACCAGGGATCCAAATCGCGGGGCAGGCCGCCCTGGATGCAGACCTCGGTGGCGCCGCGATCCCAGGCGTCCGAGGCCTTGCAGGCGATTTCATCGAGAGACAGGAAATACGCATCCAAAGCGCGCGCGCCTCGGCTGAAGCCGCAGAACGAGCAGCCGACCGTGCAAACGTTTGTGAAATTGATGTTGCGGTTCACGACGTAAGTGATCGCGTCGCCTACCTCGCGGCGGCGCAGCGCATCCGCGGTCGAAGCGAGCGCGCCGAGATCAGCGCCCTGCACCTCGCATAGCTCCATGGCTTGGTTGAATCGCAATTCGCGTCCTTCGAGCGCAGCCACGAGTATGCGCGCGACCGCGGGCGTCGCGCAGCGCAGCGCGCTCTCAGCAGGGATGGACGCGGTTGCCGCTGCAGGTGTTTCCGGCATTCCGATGCTACCCGACTCTGGCATAACCCCGGCCGTCCCGCAAACAGTCAATTCGGACTGCCACACGCGGATCGACGAATCCCTGTTTTTCGATGAATTCCGGGTAAATAGCGAGCCGTTCGCGCAGCTCGAGCCCGGCCGCACTGGTTGCCGATCCCAAGGCTGAGATCTGGGGCCAGGCCGCTTCCGGATTGATGAAGTCGAGCGTGACCGGCGATATTCCGCCCCAATCGTTGATTCCCGCTTCGAGCAGTCGCGGAAATTCGCCGTAGCTGAGATTCGGCGGCGCCTGGAGGTTTATATTCTGCGGCAGCATCAGGCGCGCCACGGCCAGCATGCGGAGCATATTCCCCAAATCAGCATCGGGATGAGCCGCCATACGCGTGCCAGGTTTGGCCCGGAAGTTCTGGACGATCACTTCCTGTATGTGCCCATAACGCACGTGCAGCGCGCGAATGACGGCCAGGGACTCGAATCGCTCGGCTAATGTCTCGCCGATCCCGATTAGGATGCCCGTTGTGAGCGGTATCTGCAGGCGGCCCGCCTCTTCGATCGTTTGCAGCCGGAGCGCTGGCAGTTTGTCGGGCGCGTGCCAGTGCGCCTGGCTGTTGCGGAGCAGCCGCGGCGATACATTCTCCAGCATGATGCCCACGCTCGCATTCGAACCTTTGAGTCGCGCTAAATCCTCCATCGGCATCAACCCGGGATTCGCGTGGGGGAGCAGTCCGACGCGCTCCAGCACGAGTTCGCACATGGCCGCCAGGTATTCCAGCGTGCGCGAGAAGCCCTGCCGGCGAAGAAACGTGCGCGCTTCAGCAAAGACCGCTTCCGGCTGATCGCCCAGACTGAAGAGCGCCTCCTTACAGCCTGCCTTCCGTCCGGCTTCAGCCAGTGCCAGCACCTCGTCGGGCGACATGAAATGGGCACCTGGTTCGCCGGGGTCCTTGCGGAACGTGCAGTATCCGCAGTAGTCGCGACAGAGCGTGGTGAGCGGGATGAACACCTTCCTCGAATAGCTGACGATGCTTCCTTTCGCGCGCGCGCGGACGACTCGCGCCGTGGAGAGAAGCGCCGAAACCGGGGCATGTTCGGCGAGAAAGAGAGCATCTGCGGCGGTAAGAGGCGTTCCAGCCTCGGCCTGCGCGAGCAGGGCTTCGGTTTGCCCGGATCCGATGGCGATATTCATGGCGTGAGGCTCAATAATTATGTGCGGCTCGTCGCCGGCGGGCAAATCACCGGAACATGTCTTGCGCCGGAGGCCGCAGCAGGCGCTGTGCACTCTCGCGCGCCGGGCGATAACGGAAACCGCGAACGATCACTGCAGGCACCCCTTCGTTTTTTTTCATCAACAAACCGGCAGCGGCGGCGAGTTCATCGGCCACGGCAAGAAGGGTGGCTCGCAGCGAATTCCCATAAGCGTCGCGCGTGCCCCGCAGGTCTTCCATCACCTGCAGTCCGGAAGTGCCGATCGCGACGTTGACCAGGCCCAGCCTCCACGGACGGCCAAAGGTATCGCTCACAATCACCGGCACGGCGACACCGGTACGCCGACGCAGTCCGGCGGCAATGCGGCGCGCAGAAGCGTCTGGATCCTCGGGCAAACAGGTGACCCTTTCGCCGGACACATTGGAGCGGTCCACTCCGGCATTGGCGCATACGAAGCCGTGGCGTGTCTCCACGATCAGGGCGCGCTCGGTCATGCGAATCACCCGGCGCGATTCGCGCAGCACCACTTCAGTGAGCCGCGGATCCTGGCCAAGACGCGGGGCCCATTCCGTTGCCAGCGGCGAGGGTTTGACGGAGGAGAGCACTACCGAGCGTCCCTCAGCTTTCGAGACGATTTTCTGTGCCACCACCAGCACGTCGCCGCGCAGAAAATCCAGTCCTTCCCGCACCGCAGATCCGACAATCACCCTACCCAAATCCGCCCCGCGCGTGACTTCCGGGAGCGTGCGTAAAGGAATCAGCCGGACTTCCTGCGGCCGGTTCAAGAAACTTTCGGATAGCCGCGGGCCAGGCCGCTTCATTGCTTGTCAGCCTTTTGGCCGCCCCCGGAGTCGCGAGACCGTGTTGGAAGTCCCGTAAAGCGGATGCCCGCCGCGTGGACCTTGTGGCGCACGTTCAGCCCGATGAGCAAAGCCGTAAGCGCCTCGGCGGTGCGCGCATTTTCCAGCTTGCCTCCATCCACGTAGCGGCAGTCCCGGATAGCCTCCACCCAGGGGCGAACCGCTGCCCGGATTTCCGGCCGGTCGGCGCACACCAGCACGTCGCAATCAATGGCATGCTCCAGATGGCGCAGGGCGTAGGCGGAGACGTTGTGAAACGCGGCAGCTACCTCTACTCCCGTGGGAACATTGGCCGCTGCCTGCTGCGCGGCAGAGCCTGCCCACACGCCGACCATACGCGTTGCGGCACCCCCAACCGCCGCTTCCAGTGGCACAGTCACATCCACCAAAATCTGCCCGGCCCGAAGTGCCTCGGCGAGAGATTGGAGAGTGCCGATCTGTGCGGCGAATGGCACGGTAAGCACCACGATCTGCGCGCTGGCGGCAGCCTCTGCATTTCCGCACCCGGAAACAGGGACCGAGGCCCGGGCTCGTGCGCAAATGTTTTGGGCGGCCGCGGTAGCCCGCGTGGGGTCGCGCGAACCGATCACCACGCGGCGCCCGGCCACAGCCCAGCGCAACGCCAGGCCCAATCCCTGGTCACCCGTCCCTCCGATCACTGCAACAGTATTGGCGTCCATGCTCGCGTGAGTATCCTACGGGCTCACGGAGGTCGCAAGGCCGGCCCAAAGCCCGGCCGGCTCTGGCCACTGTTGACTGTGGCCGCCTCCTCTTTCATGCTCTGTTGCGGAGGTTCGATGTTCGACCTGACACCACAAGACGACTTCATCCACAGCGTAGGAAGCGAGGAGTCCTGGCGCGAATCCTACTCCTTTGATTTTCTCGACGCCTCGGCGCGTCTCTCCGGATTCGGCTTGGTGGGCGTGAACCCAAACCAGCAGGCCGGCGATTGCATATTCGCTTTATGGCGCGACGATATTCTACTCGTCAAATCGGTAAAGTTGGATTATCACGTGCCGCGCGAAATCGGAGAGGAGCGGCAGCATTTCGGGCCGCTCGCGTTCCGTCCCGTAGCTCCCTTCAAAACCTGGGAAATTTCCTACGACGACGGATACTGCCGGTTGGAGCTGGCGTTTGATTCCATTCATGCGCCCCATTGTTGGGCTCTTGCGAGCGGGGGAGATGGGCACGCAGCCAGCCGGCACTATCACCAGCAGGGCCGCTACCGCGGCGTCGTGCACGTGGGAAAGGATTCGATCCCGGTACAGGGATGCGGCGCCCGCGACCACGCCTGGGGGCCGGATGCGCGTCCTCGAGTGCGGCGCTGGGTCTCGGCCTCAGCTCAGTTCTCCGAAAAACTGGCCTTCCGGACCCTGCAGATCACCCTGGCGGACGGCCGGGAACAACTTATCGGCTACGTATTCCGCGGAACGCACAACGAAGCCGTGCTGCGCTCGCGAATTTCCGCCTCCTACGACATGCGGCATTCCGCTCCTTCCGGATGCACCCTGGAACTCAGCTCCGCCGCTGCGGAGCGGATGACGGCGGTGGTGCGAGCCCTGAACGCCTTCAACAATTCGTTCCTGGAACGCAGCCAGCCCGGCTTCCGGTTCTCCTGCGCGGCCGAATTCCAAATGGACAACCAGACTGGCTACGGCCGGCTGAACGCTTGCTGGAGCGGCATGAAGGACCGTCCCGAAGACTGGGTCATCGAATCCACCGATGTGGCTCCAGCCACGCACAAGAAATTGCGCGGAACTTTCGAAGATACTGTCTTCTGACTATTTGCGCGCGGGCTCTTCAACCCGGAACACCTGGCAGGAATTTTGGAGGATCGGAAGCAACCTCTGCCGGTTCTCCTCTTCGCTCAACCGCGCATCCTCGGCCAGCCCTGAACGCAGCGCAATAAGAATGGTCGCGGTGAAACCAACTGCGGCCTGAAAAATCTCTGCCAAGTGCACGCATCCCTGGCTTTTTCCGATCAGATCGGTAATGCGGCGGTAAATGCCGCGCCCGATCGCCTCTCCCTCTAGCCTGGGAATATTGTCGAGCGCGCGAAGGCACAGGTTATGGAACGGGCGCTTGGCCATGTGCGCCTTGGCATGCTCGATGCGCCCGCTGGAGATTTCCACGACCATCTCCGCGTCGAAACTGTGGTCGAGGTCGAGGAACGATGCGAGCACCTGCACCCGCGCGCTTCCGCGGCGAATGACTTTCACATTGATATTGCGCTCGAAGACCTCCGGTGTTTCCCGGCGCTCGGCTTCCGTGGCCGCGCCGCCCAACATCAGGGGGATTTGCTGCGAATCCCTTGCCATCTCCACGCCCCTCCCAGCATTCAGCTTACACGCTGCGGCCAAAACCCGCGAGCGGCGCAATTCGGCCGAACAGGCCGAACGACCGCGCCCGGCTGCTCCGTCAATCCCACGTATCTTCGAGTGAGCGCAGTTCAGGCGCCGCGATGGCCTCCTCCACCAACGCAAGAATCACGAGCCACGCTCCCAGCGCCATCGCGTAAACCAGTGCTAGCAGGGCGATCCCGCCCGCAATTTGAGCATTCCTGCCCCGCAGCCGCATCAGCACAGGGTCTAAGCCTGAGAACGTCAGCTGCCACAGCCCGGCGCACGCCAGTGTTCCTGCCCAGTACCGGGAAGACCGCCAGGCACGCAGGGCAGGTTTCCACAAGGTGCGTTCACCGAGCAGTGCAGCAGCGGCCAGAGGAAGCCAGAATATGATGAACAAGAGCCAGGCGAGAATGGCACGGAACCACTCCACATAGTCCTGCCGTGCGTCAGGAAGCCATTGGAGCATCACCGCATTCCATCCCACCAGTGCGAAGAAGAGCACGAAGACAATCGCAGCGTCCGGCAGCCAGTCCTTAACTCTCCGATGATGAACTTTGTATGCGCGCTTCCCCGCCCTCACCCTGGCGAGACGGTCCCGCCGGAAAACGCGAAGCGCTGTGCGTTGGAGGAAGGCAGCGAGATAAACCAGGAAAATCGCGAGGATTAGGAACGCGGTCAGCCGCCACCCGTGCGCGCTCCCGATCTGAAAACAGGCGTGGGCTAGCGCCAGACACAGAATCGATCCCACACCCAGGATTGTCCACACCCGTCCGCTGTGCAGTCCCCGCCTGAAGACGGACGAAACGCCGCCTGGGTAGAGATTTGGAGAGGTACTCAATGGACGGCCATCCCCGTCGCCCTTCTGCGCTCGCGCTTCCAAAGGCCCATTAATCCGACGGTGGCGCTCCCTTGCCGGCGATGAACCGGTCGAACAGCGCAACATCTTCCGCGCTGCCGATCGCCAGCGGGCAACGGTGGTGCACGGCATCGGGCGCAAGATCCATGACGCGTTCGCCGTTGCTCGTGGCCGACCCGCCGGCCTGCTCCGCAATAAATGCGAGCGGTGCGCATTCATACACCAGCCGCAGCTTCCCGTCCTTATGTCCAGAATCCTGCGGATAAAAATAAATCCCGCCCTCGAGCAGTATGCGGTGTACATCGCCGACCAGCGCTCCGGAGTAGCGATGCGAGTAGGGCCGGCCGGAGGCCTTATCCATCTGTGTCACATAGGTTACGTAATCCTGGATGCCCTGAGGCCAGTCGCGAACGCGTCCCACGTTGGCGCTGAAGCTCTTGCCGCGCTTCGGGCAGCGCATATCGCGATGAGAGAGCAAGAATTCTCCGATATCCGCGTCCAATGTGAAGCCGTGGACCCCGTGCCCCGCCGTGTAAACGAGCATCGTGCTCGTGCTGTAGAGAACGTACCCCGCCAGAACCAGCTCCGAGCCGGGCCGCAGCACCTCATCCGGTGTCGCGTCGCTGCCGCGCTTCTTGCGCCGATAGAAACCAAAAATAGTCCCGAGCGCGCCGTTGATGTCCGTGTTCGACGAGCCGTCCAGCGGGTCTGTGCACAGGATGTAGCGGCCCTCGCCGCCGCATTTGATGTGCTGGATCTCCTCAAGCTCCTCCGACGCGATTGCGGCAACGAGGCCGGTCGCACTGAACGCGTCCACCACCGTCTCGTTGGAGTAGACATCCAACTTTTTCTGGGCGTCGCCGGTGGCGTTTTTTTCGCCAACCAGTCCCAGCTCGCCAATCAGCGCAGCGCGCCGCATTTCCCGCGCCAGCGTTTTGGCCGTGAAGCCGAGCTGGGCGATAAGCGTGGAAAGCTCGCCGGCAATGTCCGCGCGCCGCTGGCCTTCCTCCAGGATGTGACGGCTCAGCGTGACCGGGAACGGGCTCATTGTTCTCTCTCCCCCTGGCGCCACCGCTGCCGCAGCCGCGCCCTGGACTAGATTCCCAAGATTGCGCACCGCGCGGCGCCGAGCAGCGCGGTGCGATCGTTCAAAATCACGCGCACCGGCACCATCTCCAGCACCGGCCGCATCCGCCCCTTCGAAAGATAAGCTTCCAAGAAATTCAGGCTACTCAGCTTCGGCAAAATCTTCGGCGCAATCCCACCGCCGATGAACAGGCCCCCTGAAGCCATCAGCCGCAGCGTCAGATTTCCTGACTCCGATCCGTACAACGAGACGAAAAGATCGAGCGCCTTCACGCAAATGGGGCTCGTGCCCTCAAGCCCGGCATGCGAAATGGTGGCAGAGGGGTCGCCCTTCCGCATCGCTTCCTCGAGCCATCGCTCCGGCATGCCGCGGCCGGTGTCGCGCAGGAACTCGAAAATGTTGTGCAGCCCGGGACCAGAGAGCGCCCGTTCCCAGCTCGCGTGTCCGCCAAACCGTTTTCGCAAATAGACGACAAGCGCGTCATCCAACTCATTGCCGGGCGCAAGGTCCGCGTGGCCGGCCTCGGTCGAAAACGGCCGATGCGTCTTCCCGTCCCAAAACAGCCCGGCCTCGCCCAACCCGGTCCCGGCGGCAATCACAGCCTGCATGCCGCGCGCCCCGGGAGATCCCGGATTCAAAATCTCGAAGTCCCTCGGGGCCAAAGCGGCGATCCCGTAAGCATTCGCCTCGACATCATTGACCAGCGCGACCCTCGGAAGGCCGAGCAACGCCGCCAGGCTGTGCGAATCCACCACCCACGGCAGATTCGTGGCTACGCAAACGCCCTCCATCGGTGGCCCAGCCACTCCGAAGCCCGCGCCGGTGATCTTGCCTCCGGCCGGCTCAACGACGGTCTTTTCAAACTCGGTGACTACATCTTCAAACCGGGCATAACCGTCGCTCGGATACCGGCGGAATGTGCCTTCCACCGGCGCGCCCGACCCCGGGTGAAAGAGCGCAAGATTGCACTTGGTGCCCCCAACGTCGCCGCCGAGAATCACGGTCGCGGGCCAACCGTGGAGCCGAGTGCCCCCGCAGCCGCGCGGTCCGCAAGAAATACGCGCTCTCCGGCGTTCGGGCGCACGTTTTGCGAGGGATAGGGCGGCGTGTGTGTCCCTTCCAGCACTTCCCGCAGCCTTTGCGTTTTGTCGGCGCCCGTCACCAGGAAAAGAACCACCCGGGCGGCATTGAGCAGGGGGAAGGTAAACGTCATCCGATGCGTTTTCGAGCCGTCGGCGATTACCACGGGCTGGAAGATTACGCCGCGTGACTTTTCACTGAGCCCGACGCAACCAGGAAATAGCGACGCCGTGTGCCCGTCGGGTCCCATGCCCAGATAGATGAGATCGAGACAAGGAAAACCGCCTGGTCCGGAGGGAAGCATCTTGCGCAACAGCGCTTCGTACTCCTGCGCAGCGCGGTCCGCGTCGGTGCGCTCCGCTTCCATCCGATGGACGTTCGCCGCTGGGATGGAAATCTTCGTGATCAGCTCGCGATCGGCCATTCCGAAATTACTGTCGGCATGCTCCGGTGGTACCGAGCGCTCATCCGACCAATAGAGCTGCACACGGCTCCAATCCACGCTGGGACGCACATCATCGGCGGCAAGGACGCGGTACATCGCCGCAGGCGTCTTGCCGCCGGAAAGTGCCACATGGAATGTCCCGCGGTCCTTGATGGCCTCGCGCGCGAGCGCGATGAATCGTGCGGCGCCCTCGCGGGCCACCGCCGCCGCATCCTCGAGCATGACTATGCCGGGGAAAGACGCGGCCATGTCGGCTTTACTCGTTGGTCCAATGGCGCTCGTCGCGAGCGAGCAGGTCGTCCGCCTCGCGTGGTCCCCAAGTTCCCGCCGGGTAATTCGGGAAATTGCGCGGCGGAAGCGCCTGCCACACGTCCAGCACGGGCTGCACAACGCCCCAGGCTGCCTCCACCATGTCCGCGCGCTGGAACAGCGTGGCGTCGCCCGCCATGCAGTCGTAAATCAGCCGCTCGTACCCGGTTGAGTGCGTGCTGCCGAACCGCGTCGCGTACGAAAAATCCATGTCCACGGTGCCCAGCTTCATCGTTGGCCCGGGCACCTTGGCGCCGAATCGCAGCGAAATCCCCTCGTCCGGCTGGATGTGCAGGATCAGCCGGTTCTGCATCAATTGCTCGATCGCCGTGTGCCGGAAGAGCACAAACGGCGCGCGCCGAAAGTGGATCACAATCTCTGTCACGCGCTTCGGCATGGCCTTCCCGGTCCTCAGATAGATGGGCACATCCGCCCAGCGCCAATTGTCGATGCTGAGCTTCATGGCCACGAATGTCTGCTGGTTGGAGGTCGGAGATACTTTGGCCTCGCTCCGGTAGGCCGGAACGTGCTTCCCTGCAACCGTTCCTTCGCCGTACTGTCCCCGGGCCGTGCGGCTCAGCACCTCCTCCGGCGGAATCGGTGCGATGGCGCGAAGGATCTTCGTTTGCTCATCGCGAACCGCGTCAGCATCGAAGCTGATGGGCGGCTCCATCGAGATCAGCGTGACAAGCTGGAAAATGTGGTTCGGCACCATGTCGCGCAGGGCCCCGGACGTTTCGTAATAGCCGCCGCGCGTCTCCACTCCCACCGTCTCCGCCACTGTGATTTCCACGTGCTTGATGTATCGCCGGTTCCAGATGGGTTCGAAGATCCCGTTCGAAAACCGGAAAACCAGGATGTTCTGTACTGTCTCTTTGCCCAGATAATGGTCGATCCGGTAGATCTGCTTCTCTTCCATCACCTGCCGCAGTTCCCGGTTAAGTGCCTTCGCCGATTCCAAATCCGTGCCGAATGGCTTCTCCACGATCACCCGGCGGAAGCATCCGTTTTCCTCATCCAGCAGGCCCACGGCCTTCAGGTTTCTCGATACGACTCCGAAGAATTCGGGGGCCGTTGCCAGGTAAAAGAAAATATTCCCCCCCGTCTTGCAGTCCCTTGCGAGCTGTTCAAGCAGAGCGGCTAAGTTCTTGTACGCCTCTTTGTCGTCGAAATTCACGCACGAATAGTACAAGCGGTCCACCAGCCACTTTCCGAGCGCGGGATCGAATTTGTCGGTGGCGAACTGGTCCATTACGGCCCGCTGCTTTTCGCGGAATTCCTCGTGAGTCATCGGCGCACGGGACACGCCCACCACCGCGAAGTTGTCCGACATCAGGTTGTGCTTCGCCAAGTTGTACAGTGAGGGCAGGAGCTTCCGTTTGGTCAGGTCGCCCATGGCGCCGAAGATCACCATGATGCACGGTGACTTTTTCTGAGCTGGCGCCCCGGCCTGCATCTCTGCCACGCTCTTGCCCTGGCCCTGTACTTCGTGAATTTCGCTCGCCACCGATCCCCCTCCTGTGTGCCGCCCGTTTCCCGCCGGTTATCCGCCCGTCGGACGTTCCACGTGCCCCCCGAATTTGTGCCGCATCGCCGAGAGCACCTTCTCCGCAAATGTGTGCTCCTGCCGCGAGCGGAAACGTGTGAAGAGCGACGATGCCAGCACTTCCACCGGCACCGCCGCCTCAATCGCCGCCTCAATCGTCCAGCGGCCCTCCCCGGAGTCCTGCACGAAGCCCGAGAAACTGGAGAGCGTGGGATTCTCAATCAGCGCTTGCGCCGTGAGGTCCAGCAGCCAGGAGCTCACCACGCTGCCCCGTCGCCAGACCTCCGCAATTTCCGCCAGGTCGAATTTGTAACGGTAGTCAGCAGGCATCTTCTCATCGCCGAAACTGCGGAACAGGTCGAAGCCCTCCGCATACGCCTGCATGATCCCGTATTCGATGCCATTGTGGACCATCTTGACGAAATGCCCGGCGCCCACCGGCCCGCAGTGCAGATAGCCCTGCTCCGCCGTGCCCTTATTCGCGGGGCGGCCCGGCGTCCGGCCGATTTCGCCAATGCCAGGCGCCAGAGCCCTCAAGATTGGGTCCAGATGCTTCACCGTCGCATCCGGCCCACCGATCATCAGACAGTAGCCCCGTTCCAGCCCCCACACGCCCCCGCTCGTCCCCACGTCCACGTAGTGCAAGCCCTTGGGCGCGATCATCTTCGAACGGCGAATATCGTCCTTGTAATATGAGTTGCCGCCGTCAATGATGATGTCTCCCGGTTCCATCAGCTTGCTCAGCGTGATGACGCTCTGCTCGGTGGGGTCGCCCGCCGGCACCATTAGCCACACGATGCGCGGCTTGGAGAGCGCCTTCGCTAGAGATTCGAGCGAATCGGCCGCGCCACCCCCGTCTTTCTTCAAGCTCTCCACCGCGGCTTTGTCTTGCGCGAAGCCCACCACCTGATGGCTATGGCGCATCAGCCTTCGAGCCATATTGCCGCCCATGCGGCCGAGTCCGACGATTCCGATTTGCATCGTTTCCACTCCCCTCGTTTGGCTTTTGGTGTTGCTGCGATCCGTTACTTTCCCAACGCCTCGCTCACCGCGCTGCGCAGGCACCGC
>DASPSB010000256.1:0-3386 GCA_035624135.1 Candidatus Acidiferrales bacterium
TTCTGGGGGCCATCTTTATTGTGTGCGTTCTCTTGTTCCGCCGCGGAATTGTCGGTGAGCTGAGCGCTTTGTACCACCGCGTTGTGGGAGACCGGCAGTATTAAGGGACCAAAAGAGTTAGCGCGATTGTGCCGCTCCGAATAAACATAATAGAAGGCACTCTTAGAAGCGGAGCAGGGCTTTTGGAGCGAGAGGTGTGTCCAGAGCGAAGCAGCTAGAGGGGAGAAACGGTGACGTTTGAGCAGGTGAGGAAGATGGCGATGAAGATGGACGGCGTGGAAGATGCCAAGTCGTATGGGACGGCTGCGTTCAAGGTGCGGGGAAATTTAATGGCGAGATTGAAGGAGGATGGGGAGACGCTGGTGCTCGCGACTACGTTCGAGGAGCGGGAAGGGCTGATGGCAGAGGAGGCTGAAACGTACTTCATTACCGACCACTATTTGAACTACCCGTGGGTGCTGGTGAGATTGAAGCGAGTGAAGCCGGAGGCCATGCGGGAATTGCTGGCGCGCGCGTGGCGGCTGGCGAGAGAAACGAAGAACAAGAGCACGAAGGCAGGGCGAAACCTCAAGGGCTGAAGCCCTTTCTGTCTCAGGAATCTCGTTCCCCGAGCAAAAGCCTGCTTGCCGCCGGCAAGCCCCCTTCTCTAAAAATAACTTCCCGAATACCCTCGCGCGGCGGAGGATTATTTTTGCTGCTCGATTTTCTGCTGTTGACCGGCTTTGGCAAGCCTTTCGTCGAGATTGCGGATGAAGGCCTCGTATTTCGGGAGCTGCTCGGGGGTGAGGACGGCGCGGATGCGCTGGCGGCCGCGCTGACGAGCTTCTTCGAGCTGCGGATTGACGGTAAGGAAGATTTGGCGCCAGTCGGCGAGGGTCTGATCCAAGGTCTCGCCGACCTGGGCGCGCTGCGCCTCGGTGAGATTGAGCTGCTGGCTGAGTTCCTGGAGCAATTCCTCACGGCTGGGCACGAAACTGGCGCTCGATGCCCCAGTGGACCAGATGCGGTCGCCGAAGACGTGGACGGCCAGACCGCCGACGACAGCGCCGCTGAGGAACACGCAGAAAACGAGAGTGGCGGCTTTGAATTTCATGGTTTAGCTCCCCCGCTCGCAGAAAAGAGCGCGATGATGACTTCATCCGGGCTCACGGGCGCTGGATTGGAGTTGCTGGAAATGGCACGCAGATCGGAAGCACGCAGCCGCGACGCCGACCGCGGGCTAACGCGCGCGACGCCGGACGCGGAGATTACTCCAAGGAAAAGGGCCGCAGTGAGGGCAGCGGCCATCAGGCGGAGCGAAATGGTCTGAAGCATGGGGAGAAATTCGGGCGCGCGGGCAGCCTGCTCGCGGATGCGAGCGCCGACGCGCGCGGCGAAGAAAGGATCGGCGGCGAGGGAATCGGGGACGGCGATGGCGGCCTCGCGAACGAGCGGGCCAGCGGCACAGGCGAGATCGAAGGCCTCGCGGCAGCCGGCGCAAGCGGCGAGATGGCCGGCAAGATCCGGAGCGGGGCGGGCGGAGGGCGCGGCCTCGAGAGCCTCGAGATACTCCTCGAGACGCGCCTCGAACTGCGGGCAGGCTTGATCACTCCTATTGAAGAGAGACATGTTCACATCCTTCCTCTCGCCGGGCCGTTCGCAGGGCCACTGACGGGACCCTTTCCCGGGGCTGCGGCCGCGGCGGCCATGTGGCGCGGCTGTTCGTAGCGGCGGCGATAGAGCTCGGAGAGGCGGCGCCGCGCCCGGAACATACGCACCTTGACGGTATTGGGGTTCATGTCGAGGGCCTCACTGATCTCCTCGACGGAATACCCTTCCACTTCCTTGAGAACAATCATCAGGCGCTCTTCGGGAGCGAGCCGGGAGAGCAGGCGCTCGACTGCCTGGCGGGATTCGGCCCGGTCGAGAGCGGCGCGCGAGGGATCCTCCGGCGGGAGCTGGTTGAGGCGCTCCTCCTGTTCGATGCTGAGGTCGGATTCATAGACCAGCTTGCGGGCCTTCCGCTTACGGAGATAGTCGTAGGTTTCATTCACCGTGATTTTGTAGAGCCAGGTGCCGAAGCTGGAGCGGCCGTCGAAGCGCCGAAGGGCCAAGAAGACCTTGAGGAAAACCTGCTGGCTAATGTCTTCAATGTCCTCGCTCCAACGAAGGATACCGGCGACGATGCCGAGAACGCGCCGCTGGTGGAGGCGGACGAGTTCCTCGAAGGCCGAGACGTCGCCCTGCTGGGCCCTACGGATGCAGGCGGACTCGTCGGCCCGCGGGTCTGAGGCCACGGGACGAGCGGGGGCGATGCGCGGCTCTGCGAGCGCCAAGTTCACTCCGTCCGGTGGGACGCGGCCGGACGCGAACAGGTTACAAGAGGATAGCCGGGCGTGACTAGAGGAGGAACGGGAGGGAGATGGGGAGGGATACGACAGAGAGGCCGCAGCGCGGCTCGCGGATGGCGCCAGGAGGACAGCCGACTCTACATGATTTATGGAGTTGCGCGGCACATGTAGTTATGTTCTAATGGCTGCATGATTATCGGCGACCGTATTCGCTCACTCAGAGAAGCCAAGAAATTTTCCCAGGGGGACATCGAGAAGCGCACCGGCTTGCTGCGATGCTATATCTCGCGTGTCGAAAACGGGCACACCGTGCCCGCGCTGGACACGATCGAGAAGATCGCACGCGCTCTCGAAGTGCCACTCTACCAAATGTTTTACGATGGCGAAGAGCCACCAGTGCTGCCGAAATTGCCGCGGCGCCGGTCGGCTGACGACATCATTTGGGGGAGCGCCGGGAAAGACGCGCGCACGCTAACGCGGTTCCGGCGGCTGCTGGGGAAAATCGACGATAAGGACCGGAAGCTCCTGCTCTTCATGGCGCAAAAGCTGGCGCGTCGCGCCGCGGCTGCAGCGTAGAAGAGCGCTGAGTGATACCGGAGGACGGGAAATCCCGGTGTTGCGGGAGCCTGTCTGAAGGCCGGGACTAGTGGCGACAGGGGTGCCTTCCTCAGTCGGGCGGATTTCTATTCCCATTCAATTGTGCTGGGCGGTTTGGAGCTAACGTCATAGACGACGCGGCTGACGCCGCGGACTTCGTTGGCGATGCGCGCGGAGATGCGTGCGAGGACGTCGGCGGGCAGGCGGGTCCAGTCGGCGGTCATGGCGTCCTCCGAATCCACGACGCGAACTGCGATTGTGGAGCCGTAGCTGCGGTCGTCGCCCATCACCCCCACGCTGCGGACGGGCAGGAGCACGGCGAAGGCCTGCCAGACCTTTTCGTAGAGACCTGCACGGCGAATTTCCTCGACGACGATGGCATCCGCTTCGCGGAGGGTGGCGAGGCGATCCTCGGTGACTTCTCCCAACAAACGAACAGCCAACCCAGGGCCCGGGAAC
>DASPSB010000267.1:0-4271 GCA_035624135.1 Candidatus Acidiferrales bacterium
GGAGTTGTCTCAGCAGGATGCCCGGGCTGATCCCGAAGCGCCGGGACTGTGCCACTTCGGCCCGATTCGGTCTCGCGCTTGAGGCGCTTGAGGTCAGCGCGAATTTCCGAGGCGTGCTGGTAGCGAAGGTCCGGATCCTTCTCGAGAGCCTTGTGAATGACGTCTTCCAGCTTCGCGGGAAGATCGGGATTCAGGCGCAGCGGAGGAATGGGCGCGCGCTCGAGGATGGCGTTGAAGATGAGGGCTGAGGTTTCGCCGCGAAACGGCAGAGTGCCCGTAGCCATTTCGTAGAGGACGGCGCCGAAGGAGAACAGATCGGTGCGGGAGTCCAGTTCCCTGCCCTTGGCCTGCTCGGGAGACATGTAGGCGACGGTGCCGAGGGTGGCGCCGGGACTAGTGAGCTGCTCGTCGTCGAGCGTGGGCATCTGGGTGTTGGCCGCGGCGCCAGAGCTAGCTGATTTCGCGGCGGGAGTGACCTTGGCCAAGCCGAAATCGAGAATCTTGGCGTGGCCGCGGTCGGTAACGAAGATGTTGGCGGGCTTGATGTCGCGGTGGATGATGCCCTTCGAGTGCGCGGCGTCGAGAGCGTCGGCGATTTCGATGGCGAGGCTGAGGAGCGCATCAATCTCCAGGGGCTTGCCGCCGATGCGGTGCTTGAGAGTGGCGCCGTCGAGAAACTCCATGGCCAGGAAGGGCTGGGCGCCGTGCTGGCCGATCTCGTAGATGGTGCAGATATTGGGGTGGTTGAGGGCGGAAGCGGCCTGGGCCTCGCGCTGGAAACGGGCCAGCGCCTGCGCGTCTTTGGCGACCTGGTCGGGGAGGAATTTGAGGGCGACGAAGCGGTGCAGGTTTACGTCCTCGGCCTTGTAGACGACACCCATGCCGCCGCCGCCGACTTTGTCGAGGATGCGGTAGTGCGAGATGGTCTGGCCAATCATGGGATTTGACAACATCTTAAATGAGAAAAGCGAAAACCGATCCCGAAATTTCGGGACGAAATTCGGCCAAGGAAGGAGAGGCAGGGCGGTTTTTCAGCGGGCTTGCTTGAGGAGGCGAGACTGAAGGCCGCGGGAAACCTTTCGGTTCAGCTCAGGGCAGGCCCGCCTACGCAGGGAAGGTGCTTCGGCGGGCAAGCCGGCACTACTTGGGAGGTTGTGCTACGGGGAGGGATTCGTTGTAGGATATGCGTTCGCGCTCGACTCCAGGGGCCGCGGTGGAGACCCTGCGAGGAGGAGAAGGAATGAGCGGGCAGCTCGCCGAATTTGTGAAGATAGTGGACGCACTGGTTCAAGCCGGGCAGCCCATTGAGCTGCCGGTGGTTGCGAAACTCGCCGCGGAAATCGGAAGGGCCTTCAGCGTGAGGCCGGACGAAGTGGCGATCCTCGCGACGACTCCGGACGACAGGTTCCTGCATTTCCTGGTGCCGGAAGCCCTGCGGAACGTGGGGACGATCCCGGTCAACAGCACGAGCGCGATGGTGTCGCGCACGGCGCGAGAGAAGCGGGCGGAGATCATCAACAATTTCACCATCGCGCGGCACTCCACCGTGTTTGAAGCGGTGCCGCTGGATTCGAAACAGCGCGGGGATCCCATTCAAAAAATCATGAGCGTGCCGGTGATGGCGGACAACAAAGTGACCGGAGTGCTGCAAGTGTCGCGCAAAGGGAAAACCGTGACGACTGCGGGAGCGGACTTCAGTCCCGGCGAGCTGAACACGCTGGGGCAGTATGCGAGCCACCTGGCGCGGTGCCTTCCGCTAGTAAAACAAGCCTAAGCTGAAAACCGTCAACTGAGCCGGGGCCGTGAGGATCCGGGGCACGATCCGCCGCGGATGCCCTTCGCAGAGCGCAGGAACGAACATCGGGGGAAGATTCCGGGCAAAAGGAATTGACAGGTGCGCTGTGACTTGTTACTTTCGCGAAGAATTTGTTTCGAGGAGACCGCGCGGAGTCTCCCGGGAGCGGGCGAACCGAACGAGACATGCCCTTCGTAGCAAAGAAGATATTCCTCACCAAAGGCGTCGGAAAACACCGAGAGCGGCTCTCCAGCTTCGAGCTGGCGCTGCGCAATGCGGGAATCGCAGCATGCAACATCGTGCGAGTGTCGTCGATTTTCCCGCCGAATTGCCGATTGATCTCGCGCGCGGAGGGATTGAAGCTGATCAAGCCGGGACAGGTAGCCTTCTGCGTGATCAGCGAGAACTCAACGCGCGAACCGCACCGGCTGATCGCGGCGGGAATCGGCGTGGCGCTGCCGGCGGATAAATCCATGTTCGGATATCTTTCCGAGCACCACTCGTTTGGGGAACCGGAAGAGGTGGCGGGGGAATATGCGGAAGAGCTGGCGGCGGAAATGCTGGCGACGACGCTGAACGTGGATTTCGATCCGGACCTTTCGTGGGACGAGAAGAAAGAGGTTTACCGGATTTCGAACAAGATCGTGAGAACGATGAACGTGACGCAGTCGGCGGTGGGCGACAAGCGCGGACTGTGGACCACGGTGCTGGCATCGGCGTTTTTGATTGGGGACGAGGACTAGACCGGCCGCAGGGCAATTCTCACAATTCCAGAAGCAGATCCCTCCCCCGGAGCGGCGCCAGGATGATCGTGCCGCGTATTGGCGCGCAGAGGCCGTGCGGGCATGGGGCACGTCCCGAGGCTTCGGGATGTCGTGCCCCTACGAGGAGGAAGAGGCCGGCGCCAAAAGAGGCTAGCGGCTGAAGATGGAGGGGGATTTGACGGGGGCGTGGTTGGCGAGGGCGAAGACGGGTTCGACGGGGCCACCGTCGAGCACTTTTTTCGCGACGTAAGCGCCGAGGGCGGGGCCGTGCTTGAAGCCGTGGCCGGAACCGCCGCCGACGAGCCAGACGTTTTCGTGCTCGGGATGGCGATCGATGAGGAATTCCTCGGCCGAGGCGTTTTCGTACTGGCAGACGCGATGCTCGACCAGCGGCGCGTCCTTGAGAGCGGGAAAGCGGCGCGCGGCGTAGTCGCGAGTCCAACGATAGGATTTCTCGTCGAGGGTGCGGGAATCGCGGTCGGGATCGAAGGCCGGGCCGTGGAGATCGACGCCGATTTTGAAGCCGCGGCCTTCGATGTCGGGAGTGCCGAAGGTTTCGGCGATGTTGTCGATCCAAGTGGGAAAGGAATTCTCGGCGAAACGGCGGTCGCCGGGAGGCGGGCCAAAAAAGAATTCTTCGCCGCGCGTGGGCACGATTTTATCGCCGAGCAATTGCGGGAAAATCCGCGGGAGCCAGGGCCCGCAGGCGAAGACGAACGTGGCGGCGCGGACGGGTTCTCCGTTGATCGAAATCGATTCGACGCGGGCGGGGCGGGCGGGAGCAGAGGCGAAGCCGGTGCGGTAATCCGCGCCCTCGCGGACGGCCTGCGCGACCACGGTTTGCACGGCGCGACGCGCCATGAGCGCGCCGGCAGCAGGCTCGAGGAGGCCGATGGCGCCATCTTCCAGGCCGAGTTGCGGGAAATGACCGCTGAGATCGGAGCGGGAGAGGCGCTGAAAGGGGATGGAAAGTTTGCCGAGGATGATGGCGCTTTGGGCGATTTCCTGGTCGTCCGCTCTGCCGATCCAGAGAACGCCGGTGGGATGAAAGAGCGTCTGGCCGGAGACTTCGGAGAGATGTTTCCACTCGGGGAGGGATTGCCAAGCCCAGCGAGAGTAATGTTCCTGGGCGCCGTAGCCCATGCGGATGATGCGAGTCTCGCCGCTGGAGCTCGCCCGACTGTTGGCGGGACCGTATTGATCGACGAGGAGAACCTTGCGGCCAGCGCGGCGAAGTGAAAGCGCGGTCCAGGAGCCGAAGACGCCAGCGCCGATGACGACAACATCCCAGGAATCACCGGCAGGCGTGCGCGGTGTGAGGGCACCGCGGGCGGAGGATACCGAATCCGAGGCGAGGACTGCGCCGGCAGCGGCGAGGGTCTGGACGAATTTGCGGCGGTTGAGTTTGAGCATCAGAAATCACCCGTTAAAGACCCACGGTCGGGAAGGCGCCGACCGTGGCTACTCTTTCCTGCGAGGTTTATCGAAATAGCCGATGCGTTCGAGGAGGGCGCCGGCAACGAGAGGCAGAGCGACGGTAGCGTCGTCGAACACTTCGGCGAACCGGCCTCCTTCTTCTTCCGGAACGAATTTTCCCCAGGAAACGGCTTCGCGATAGGTGCTGCCGGAGAGGCCGCCCCAGTAGACGGGTTCGGGGCAGATGCGCACGCCGTAGTGATAGCGCTTGAGCGGGACTTTTTCGTAGCCGCGGC
>DASPSB010000294.1:0-2986 GCA_035624135.1 Candidatus Acidiferrales bacterium
TCGATTACGGCCGGTTTGACGCCGTCCTTTCCGGAAAAACCGTGCTCGCTCTGGGCCCTGGCATCACCACCTTTCCGGAGACGCAGGAATTCGTGCATGCCGTGCTGCGCGACACTTCGTTGCCCGTCATTCTCGATGCTGACGGGCTGAATGCTTTCACGCGCCGCATCCAGCACCTGCGCAGCCGGCGCTGGGCCAATCTCGTCCTGACGCCGCATCCCGGCGAGCTGGCGCGCATGCTCGGCCGCAATACCGACGAAGTGCAGAGCCGCAGGCTGCAAGCCTCTGTGGAGGCCGCCACGCTTTCCGGCGCGCCCGTTATCCTGAAGGGCTATCGAACGATTCTTGCCTTGCCGGACGGGCGCGCGTGGTTCCATGGCCCCGGCAATCCCGGCATGGCGACGGGAGGCACGGGCGACGTGCTCACCGGTATCCTCGCCGGCCTTACCGCGCAGTTCGGCATCAGCGATTGGCAGCGAGTACTCAGCCTGGGGATTTATCTTCACGGGTTGGCCGGAGACCGCGCCGCCGAAGAACTCGGCCAAGAGGGCATGGTTGCCACCGATCTGATCCGCAACCTTCCGTCCGCATTCCAGCGTCTGAAGCAGGACATGGTGTGGGAATCATCGCCAAAGTCCGCGCTGCGCATCCGCGGATAATGCCAGTGCCACTGACCGCGGGAAAAATTGTCACCGCGTCGGCCGACGAAACGATGGCCTACGGCCGCCGTCTTGCCGCCGAGATGCGGCCGCCGCTGCTGGTTTTTCTCTCCGGCGAACTTGGGGCAGGGAAGACGACGCTGGCGAAAGGGATCATCAGCGGGCTGGGAGTGGCGCGCGAAGAAGACGTGACCAGCCCCACCTTCACGCTGGTCCACGAATTCCGCGGACCGGTGCGCGTCTTCCATATCGACCTCTATCGGATCGAAGGCCGCACCGACCTGCAAACGCTCGGACTGGACGATCTTTTCGCATCTCCGGCTATCGTGCTGGTGGAGTGGCCCGAAAAATGGACGCTGGCGTCGGACTGGCCAGTGCTGCGCATCCGGCTGGCCGCGCTTCCCGATGAGACGCACTCGATCGAGCTGGCGGGTAGCACCGGCCCGTAGTGCCTGCCTGTCTATCCTCTCGCAACCCGATTTGTCGGCACTCTTGCCGCCCCGCCCGCCGTTTTGCTACGTTCGTAGTTCGATTTGCCCCCCATGTCGTCTCCGGACACCCAGCCGGCCGCCGACCGGCAGATCAGGGTCGAGCTTCTGCCCGCCGGGGCAGATATCGCCCTCACTACGCTCACTGCGGGCGTGGATAACCTGCGCTACGACCTAGCCCTCAGCCCGCGGTTCCTGGAAAACGCCCGGCGCTACCTGGCCGACCTGATCCGCCATACCGGCCAGCTCGGCCGCTTCTACGGCACGGACACGAAAGCCGTTCGTGCGCCCGAAACCAGCCAGTTCCGCAAACTGCTCAGCGATTTTCTCCAGGCCGGCCTGAACCAGGCCCATTTCGACAAAAACATCGAGCTCGATATCCTGCTCCGCCTCGGCGTGATCCGCTTCCTGACTCGCGAGATTGCCGTCCAATTCGCCGCAGTGGTGCAGGAGTGCAACGACTGGATCAAGCGCCGCGGAGAATTCTTCGAACGCAGCGAAGGCGCGCAGGTGAAAAAGGCCACGCTCGCCGAATTTCAGGCGGACCGCAAGAACATCTACCGGCACGTCGGCCTCCAACTCTACGCCGCGCTCTCCGATCTCGAGGAGACGGTGCTTGCCAAGGCGCGCCGCGCGCTGTTCGGCGACAGTTATGCACCCGTGTACGAATTGCTCTCGAACCGGCTGCTGTTCGTGGAAGGCGGGCGCGACGATCTGGTCATGCTCGATAACTACGTCTTGCTGGGCAACTTCGCGCGCGATCCCGACCGCTTTGAAGTGTTCGAGGACGTGCTGCGCGATTTTCTGCGCGATGCGGTTCTGGTGGGCGACCACGGGGACGCCGTTCGCCAGGCGTGGCGCCGGTTCGATGAGATGGCCCGCCGCGGCATCGAGGCCCAGGCGGAGGCCGCGAGCCTGAACGAAGAACGCGAGGCCATCGACCGCAAACTCTCGGGCGAGCAGGGCATTTTCGTGCGCCTCCTGGGCAGCCAGGACCCGCAGGCGCTTCGCCAGTCGCGAGCGGACATCGAAAACCGCCTCGGAAAACTCCAGCGCGAAATGGAAACGCTGGGGCAGTCGCTCGACGAGGCCAAACTGAAGGCCGAGGCGCTCGCCGAGACCTATCATGCGCGGCTCGGAGAATTCCTCGACCACCCGGAAAACGCGCGCCGGCTGTTTGACGCGACCTGGGGCGGTCCGGAACAGGCTTCGGGCGCCACGGCCCGCGAGTGGCTGCTCGATGAATGGACGGCGCGGCTCGAGCAGCGCGACCTGCTTGTACACGCGCTGGCTGCCTACGAACTGCGCAGCATCTACACGAATTTCTGCCCGCCGCTGCACCTCCAGCAGTTGAAGAAGGCCATCGTGCTCCGGGAGGAGCAGCAGCGCGTCGAAGAAACACTCAAGCATTTCCCCACGCGCAAGTTTCCGCTGGGGAAGTTGGAAGAAGCCTCCAAGCGCATCCGGCGCCTCTCGCACGAGGAGCTGCGCGCCGCGTCGTTTCGTTTCGCCTCCGACTACATGCGCCTGCGCCACGATCTGCGCTGCGCCGCAAAGGTCAACGGGCTGCTGGAAAAAGTCAGCCTGGTGGAGAACGACCGCACGCGCGAACTCTCCCACCTGAACAACAGCCTGTACGAATTCCTGATGCCGGATGAGACGCGCCACACCGAAGAGCGCGTCATTTCCCACGTGGTGATCAAGGCCGACGTGCGCAACTCCACGCAGATCACTCACGATCTGTTGGAACGCGGACTCAACCCCGCCTCGCACTTCAGCCTGAATCTTTACGAGCCCATGAAAAAGCTGCTGGGCCGTTACGGCGCGGCGCGTGTGTTT
>DASPSB010000298.1:0-5154 GCA_035624135.1 Candidatus Acidiferrales bacterium
AGCGATACGCGCCAGATGTCCCTACGAGGGGGACGGCAGGCCGAGCGCTCGGCGGTGCTCTTTCAAGAGGAAACGGTCGGTCATGCCGGCGATGTAGTCGCAGACGACGCGGTAGCGGGGCTGCTCCCCGGCGAGTGCGGCGTGGAAGGGAGGCATTTCGCTGGGATGCTCGGAATAATAATAAAAGAGGTGCTCGAGGGCGGCGACGCACCGGTCGCGCTCCTCGACGAGGTCGGGGTGGTTGTAAAGGCGCCGGTGGAGGAAGTTCTTGAGGCCGGCGCACCAGGAAGCGGAATCAGGGCTGAAGCCGGCGAGCTGGACAGGAAAGCGGCGGACATCGTCCGGGTTGGCGGGATTATGGGAAGCGATGTTCTTCTCCGTGGTGGAGATGAGGTCGGAGGCGAGGTGATCCAGGACACGCTTGATGGTTTCGAGCAGCTTGAGCTTGACGCGGGCAGCGGGATAGAGGCGGTCAATTTCGCGGTAAATGATGCCGAGGCGCGGCGTTTCCTCCAGGATCATTTCGAGAGGCAGCAGCTCGGATTCCCAGCCGTCGTCGATATCGGAGGTGTTGTAAGCGATTTCGTCCACGAGGTCGATGAGCTGAGCTTCGAGGGGAGGGCGGAGCGCGGGCTCGTACTCGGCTGCTTCCGGAAATTCCCGGGGCGTCCAGGAACGGGAATGCTTGATGATGCCCTCGCGCAGCTCGAAGGTGAGATTGAGGCCGGGGAAATCCAGGTAGCGCTGCTCGAATTGCTCGACGATGCGCAGGGCATGCAGATTGTGGTCGAAGCGCTCGCCGTGGGCGCGCATCAATTCGTCGAGCTTTGTTTCGCCGGCATGGCCGAAGGGAGGATGCCCGATGTCGTGGGCGAGCGCGAGAGCTTCGGCGAGGTCCTGATTGAGGCCGAGAGCACCGGCAGCGGTGCGGGCGATTTGAGCGACCTCCAAAGTGTGCGTAAGGCGGCTGCGGAAATGGTCGGAGAAACGGACGGTGAAGACCTGGGTTTTTTCCTGAAGGCGGCGGAAGGCGCGGGAGTGAATGATGCGGTCGCGGTCGCGCGCAAAATCGTTGCGATAGGGATGTGAAGGCTCGGGATAGCGGCGGCCACGCGAGTGGCGGGCATCCATGGCGTAGCGAGCGAGAAGCATCTGTGGAGACTCCGCCGCCCGCCTGCGGCGGGCAGGCCGAATCAGGAGACCGGGCCCAATTCGGTGAGCCGGCGGTCCGCCTCCTCCGCGAGCGGCGTGTCTGGATAATCCTTCTTCACCTGCTCGTAGAGCTTGGCGGCTTCAGCCGGCTTCGTCTTGCGATAGAGGCCGGCGAGGGCCATCTGAGTGCGCGCCTTGGGGACGAGCGTTGTCGGGTGATCGATCAGGTCGGACAGGATCTTCGCGGCGTCGTCGCTTTTGCCGTCTTTCAGGGCCATTTCGGCGAGGGAGAGCTTCGCAAGCGAGGCAATCTCGGCGTTGCTGCCCGAGGCGAGCGTGCGCAGTTCGGCTCCCGCCTTGTCGTTCTCGTCCAGATGGACGGAGCACAGGGCAGAGTAATAGCGGGCGAGCGTCCCCTGCTGGGTAAGGGAATATTTCGCGGCGACCTCGTCGAATTTCTTACGGGCGTCCTGATATTTGAGTTTTTCGAAGACGTAAGTGGTTTCGCCGGGCTCTTCCACCTCGCCGGGCGCGCGGATACGGGCTTCAAAACTCTTCATGGCCGCGTCGAAAGCTACGCTGGCCTTCTGGGACTGCTGGGCGCTCCAGAAGCGCCAGCCGAGCACGCTGGCGAGAATCAGGGCGACCGCGCCCGTGGCGATCCAGAGGTTGCGGGCGTGAGAGAACGCGTATTCCTCCGCCTGCACGACCGTCTCGACGAAGCGATCGCGCTTCAGTTCCTTGGGGCTGATGTGTCCGGGCACGACCTCTTCCTCTCTTGGCTTCCGGGTTTGGTCTGGAACAGAGAAATGTTATCACAACGACGGGTATTGCTTGGCAGGGGCGACAGGCCGGCATGCAGGCCCGTGCTACTTGTGCTTCATGACGTACACGCCGTCCCACTGGGGCTCGGGCTCATCGAGCAGGTACTCATCGCAGCGGTGGGCGAGGATGCGGGCGGGGCCATCGTCGGACCAGCGCTGAAGGAGCTGAGAGAAGAGAGCAGCGGCCTGTCGCCAGTCGCGGCGTTTGTAGTAGGCGCGGGCGCGGCCATACATTTCCACTTTCTCCTGCAAATCCTTGTTATCGCGCAGGCCGGCGAGTTCGTGAATGATGACAGGCTGCTCTTTGCCCTTCACACGAATGATGTCCACCTCGCGGTAGAGGTATTCGGGGACGCGGGCGTCTTTGTAAGCGAATTCGCTCAGCAGGACGCGCGTGCCGTACTCCTTGTTCAAGCCTTCGAGGCGCGAGGCGAGGTTCACGGAATCGCCGAGCGCGGTATAGCCATAGCGCAAGTTGGAACCCATGTTGCCGACCGAAGCGACACCCTTGTTGATACCCACGCCGATATCGAGCCGCGGGAGTCCCTTGGGGGCCCAGACGCGCTGCAACTCTTCGAGTTTCTGCAGCATTTCGTAGGCAGCGCGAGCGGAATGGGTGGCCTGGGCCGTATCCTCAAAGGGCGCGCCCCAGAAGGCCATGACCGCGTCGCCGATGTATTTGTCGAGCGTGCCCTGGTTGCGGAAGATGATGCGGGTCATCTCCGTGAGGTACTGGTTGAGGAGGTCCGCCAGGGCCTGGGCATCCAGCTTTTCCGAGATGCTGGTAAACCCGCGGATGTCGCTGAACAGGATGGTGATCTCCTGCTTGCGCGGAACGACGCTTTCCGGCCGGGTGAGCACGCGGCGAATGACCTCGGGGCTGACGTATTGCTGGAAAGCGCCGCGCACCTTGCGCTTCTCTTTTTCCTCGATGAGCACGCGGTAGAGCGCAACAGCGAGCGTATTGGCGAGGAGCGTGAGGGCGGGCAGTGTGGCATTGAGGAGCCAGCCGCGGTCAAACGTCCACTGAACGAAGGCGCCGAAGGGAACCCAGAGCAGCAAGGTGGTCGGCAGCAGGGCGGGCTGAGTGGTGGCCAGCCACAATCCGAGCGGCAAACCGAACAAGAGGATGAAGAAGACGTCGAAAAGGAACTCGCGCGTCTCCCGCTCCAGGAACCGCTGGTTGAGGATGTTGTCAACGATATTGGCGTGGATTTCCACCCCGGGATAATTGAAGGCGCTGAAGGGAGTGGTACGGAGGTCAAGGATGCCTACGGCGCTGCCGCCGACGAGAACAATCTTGTCTTTGAACGTGCCGGGCGTGAATTTCTTGTTCACCACATCGGCGATCGAGACGTAGGGAAACGTGCGCGCGGGACCGCGGTAGTTGATGTTGACGCGGCCGACGTCGTCGGGCTGGACAACGTCTGAGCTGCCGAACTCGATGTTTTCTATGCCGTTTTCGCCGAAGTTGAGGATGATGCGGTCATTGGAGAGATCGAGGAACGAACGCACCACCTGAACGTCGAGCGAGGCATAGAGGTCCCAGTCAGATTTATTGGCCGAAAGGCCGAAAGGCAGGGCCAGGATACCTTTGCGGATCACACCGTCGGGATCGGGGAAAACGTTGAAGAAGCCAGTGCCGCCATGCCCGGCGTTCAGAGTATTGCTGAGAAGTTTCAAATTGGCTTCGGCGGCGAAGGGCGCCATGCCGAGCTCGTCGTAGTTCTGAATCATCCGAATGTAACTCTGCTGGCCCTTGGAGGAACTGGCCGAGCGAGCCTGTGGGAAGGGGAAGTCGCCGATGATCTGGGCGTAGTTCTCGATGGTGGCCTTGTCGAGCGTCTTGGCTTCCTCAGGAGACATGAGGAAGAAGTTGCCCAGGACGACGGGACCAGAGTGGCGGATGGACTCGGCGAATTGCTGGTCTACGTTGTACTGCCCTTCAACGCGGGCGAGCTCCGCGAACACCTTGGGATCGAGGGGGTGGCCGGCTTTTTCCTGGGCGAGGAGGCCTTCGCGAACGTCACGGATGGGCTTGCCGGAGTCATCCGGCTTGCTGAAGGTGACGTCGAAGCCCACGGTGCGCGCACCATCTTCGTGCAGAACGTCGAGCATCTCGGCGAAGAATTTGCGGGAAAAGGGCCAGCGGCCGAGCGTCTCCTGGGCCTTCTGGTCGATGTCCACGATAACGATGCGAGAATCCGGCGATGGCCTGGCCAGCTTCTGGCGCACTAGAAAGCGCGTGTCCACGGTGGAGAGTTCGAAGCGGCGCAAGACGTTGGCGGCGGCGCTGGTGCGCTCGCTCAAGAGCACGGAATAGTACAGCAGCAGAAAGATGATGGAGATGCCGAAGCTGATACCGAGGGAGACACGAAGCGCCCACCACTTCTGGAAGAAGCCGGTCGGTTGTCCTGTGGCGGGGGGCGGAGCCATCTTGGAAACCGCAAACGAAAGGCTGATTTAGTCCCGGTACGCGAAGGTCAGCTTGATGCTGCCGAGCTCGATCGTGTCGTTTTCATTGAGCTTGGTGGGCCCGGTGATGGCCTGGCCGTTTACCTTGGGCACCTTTTCTCCGGTTCCGATGTAATAGCCATCGTCGCGCTTGCTGATCTGCGCGGCTACGGCGGGCTGCAAGAAGGAAAACAATCCGACGAGCCTTACGGTGGCGCCGGAGGACTTGCCAATGACCGTGAGCTTGTTCGAGAGCGGATACTCGCGCTGATCGGTCTTGCCCGCCAGGACGATCAGCCAGGGAATGCGCGCGCGAGGCGGTGGAGGCGCCTGAGTCTGGGTCTGCGTGGCGGTCTGCGCATCCGCCGGGGGACCGCCCGCGGCCATGGCCTGCGCGAGCAGTTCGCGCCGCTTCTTGGTGTCGAGGACCATGGTCTCCTGGAGCTTCGGCGGAGCAGGCTTGGCGGGCGCAGCAGGAACAGGAGCGCCGGCGATGGCTTCGGCTTCGCCACGGACCTCGATGGAATGCTTTCCGACGGTGACAACGTCACCGGGCTTCAACGTAGCGCGCGTGACGCGCTGGGAATTCACGAACGTGCCGTTGAGGCTGTTCATGTCTTCCACCACGAGTTTGCCGCCGTCATTGAAGATGCGGGCGTGGTGGCTCGACACGGCAAGGTTGTCCACGTGCAAAGCATTGTCGGGAGCGCGGCCAATGCCGATC
>DASPSB010000308.1:0-2567 GCA_035624135.1 Candidatus Acidiferrales bacterium
ACGCGATCGATCATAGCCTGCGAGGCGCCGAGATACTGCGCCGGGTCAAAGGGGCGTGCGAGCTCAGCGGGTGGCAGATGCTTGGTCACTTGTGGGTCTGCGGCGAGAACGTCCTTCAGCGCGCGCTTTTCCGCCAAGGCGCGTTTTGCGGCAGCCTGAACGAGGTCATGCGCGGGGAGACGGCCGAGCGCGCTGCCGAGGGCCATCTGGACGGCTTCGGCAAAGACAAGACCGCGAGTGAGCTCGAGATTTTGCTCCATTTTTGCGGGATCGAGCTCAAGCCCGGCCACTGCGTTCGTCAGTTGATGGAGGGCGCCCCCGGTGAGCGAAAAGATCTCCGGCAACGTCTCCCATTCCGCGTGCCAGCCACCAAGGCCGCGTTCCTGCTCCTGGACCATGGCGGAAAGCATGGTAGCGGCGAGGCCGGGAACGCGCAGGGCCGCGGCAAGCGCGACGGCGGAGGCGACGGGATTGCGCTTGTGCGGCATGGTGGAAGAGCCGCCGCGTCCTTCGCCGGCAGGCTCGAAGACTTCGGCCACTTCCGTTTGCATGTGGAGAGAAATGTCGCGCGCGATTTTTCCGAGCGAGCCGGTGAGGAGCGCGAGGGCAGCGGCCAGTTCGGCCATGCGGTCGCGATGAGAATGCCAGGGCAGATCGGGGACAGCGAGATGGAGTTCGGCGCCGAGCGTCTTCGCGACGTCTAAGCCTTTGCTGCCGAGCGCGGCGAGCGTGCCTACAGCGCCGCCGAATTGGAGAACGAGCGAGCGGCGGCCGACTTCCTGGAGACGGACGGCATGACGGTCCACGGCATCGAGACAGCCAGCGGCTTTTAATCCAAACGAGGTGGGAAGCGCCTGCTGCATCCAGGTCCGGGCGGCGACAGGAGTCGAGCGATACTTGCGGGTGAGATCGGCGAGCAATGCGGCAAGGCGTTCGGTTTCCGCGCTGATGGTGCCGAGCGCGCCGCGGGCTTGGAGGATGAAGCCAGTGTCGATAGCGTCCTGGCTGGTGGCGCCCCAGTGGACGAAGCGCGCGGCATGGGGCGCATCATTCGTGACGAGTGCGGTGAGTTGTGTGATCAGAGGAATCGCGGGACCGCCGGAATGCGCCGAGGCGCGGGCAACGGCCGAGACGTCGAAGAGTTCGGCGCGGCATTTCGCGGCGATTGCAGGCGCGACGGCAGTGGGAATCACACCCGTGGAGGCTTCGGCGCGGGCGAGGGCGGCCTCGAAGTCCAGCATGCCCTGGAGGCGGGCTCGATCGGAAAAAAGCTGGTCCACAGCGTCCCAGCGGAAAAGCGGATCGAGCAGGCTCATGCGGTAACTCTTACCATTCTCGTTGGATGAAGCAACCTATTTCTTGGAGAAGGGCCAGCGGAGAAATCTGAGGAAGGGAACGAGCCGCGGGGCGGGCGCCCGGGGCTATAGGGGGTCGCCGGCGCTGGAGGAATGGAAGAAAAGGGGGGGGCGGAGCTGGAATCCGATTATCGAAGTGGCGTGCGTATATCGGTCAATTCGTGTATGCTCCGGCGCGCCCCAGGAGGTCGCGAATGGCACGCGCCGAAGTCCGCAAACCCACTCCGCCGCCCGTGCGTCAGGCTTCGGCACCTCCGCGGCCGGAGGCGGCGATCACGCCCTGCGCGCACATCGAGTCGTTGAGCGGCGACCCCAACTTCATGACCTCGCTGGCGCGCGGGCTGGCGGTGATCCAGGCGTTTACGGACCGGAAGCGGCAAATGACCATTTCGCATCTGAGCCTGAAGACAGGGCTATCGCGGGCGGCGGTGCGGCGCTGCCTCTACACGCTGCAAAAGCTGGGCTACGCGGGTACGGATGACAGCCGGCATTTTTATCTGAGGCCGCATGTGCTCGCTTTGGGCCATTCCTACATCAGCTCGATGCCGCTTTCGGCGTCGGCGCAGCCGGTGCTGGAGCACACGAGCAAGCTGCTTCGCGAATCGTGCTCGATCGCGACGCTGGATGGGCTGGAGATTATCTACGTGGCGCGGGCGAGCGTGACGCGGATCATGTCCATTGATTTGCGGGTGGGGAGCCGGCTGCCGGCGTTCTGTACGTCCATGGGGCGGGTGCTGCTGGCCAATTTGCGGGAAGAAGAGCTGGAGCGGCTGCTGCCGACGATCGAATTCACGGCGAACACAGAACGCACGGTGCGGAGCGTGGAGCGGCTGCGGCAAATCCTGCGGCAGGTGCAGCGGAACGGCTACGCAATCGTGGATCAGGAACTGGAACTGGGGCTGCGTTCCATGGCGGTGCCGATCCGGAACGCCGCAGGGATGACGGTGGCGGCGCTGAACGTGGGCGCGCACGCGCAGCGCGTCTCCATCCAGCAGATGCAGAACACGTTTCTGCCGCATTTACTGGCGGCGGCGGAAGAGCTTTCCATGCTGCTGGCCTGAGGGGGAGGCGATTGACGAGCCGGGCGAAAACGCGGTACCGAGGCAGCGGAGAAAATCCCAGACAGAGGATGATGTGTGGACGGCGGACATTGACGTCGGCGGAACGCTGACTGACGGGCTGTTCACAGACGGGCGGAGGGTGGTGTGCGCG
>DASPSB010000321.1:0-4813 GCA_035624135.1 Candidatus Acidiferrales bacterium
ATATGGTTGCCGCTGGAGAGCACTTCCACGCCCATGGCCAGCAGTTCTTCGGTGAGTTTGGGCGTGATTCCGAAGCCCGACGCGGCGTTCTCGCAGTTCGCGATCACCAGGTCAATGCGATGTTCCGCGCGCGCCGCTTCCAGCTCGGCACGAACGATTTCGCGCCCGGGCGAGCCCACAATATCGCCGATAAACAGAATTCTCATGCGTCCTGATGTCCCCTGGTGGAATGAAGCAAAGGCGGAAGAGCGGTCCACTCAGCCGTGCCGCGCGCAATCCTGAACCTCTGGGAAATGGTGGCGCCCCGCACCTGCTTTCAGGCCTCTCGGTGTGCCCCCGCCATGGGCGGGGGCGACGAGCACGCGCAACCGCAGGATGACCCAGGCGCCAGAGGTTCGGTGTTGGTTCAAGGATATGTGCGCCAACACGCGCCTCGCAGGCCGCTCCCGGATACAGTCTAGCAGATTGCAGGGCGGAGGGTATGCGTGTCACTCGCCCCGCGCTTCACGCAGCTTAGAAGTGGAAGCCCAGCTCGACGGACTCCGTGCGCGGCGTCACGTAATGTGTTCCGCTGAAGGTGGAGAGGAAGTTGTAGAGCGCAACTTTGTTCGTCAAGTTGATGACGCCGAAGCGCAGGCTCCATTTGTAGCGGTCGCCATGGAACAGATTGTCGGCGCCCATGGCGAGGTCGAACAAATCGCGCGGAGCAATTCGCGGGGGGTTGTGGTCGTTGTTCTCTGTGAATGGCGCTGGAATCCGGACGAGGTTCGAGCCGTAGAGAGACGCGGGGCAGAGATTGGCGCCGAACGAGGAACTGATCGGCGTGAGCGGCGCGGCGTGCACCGTTCCGCAGAAGAGTCCGGCCTGGAACTGTTGGTCGGGGGACAGTCCCGAAACGTCGATGAGGTTGTTCGGGCCTCCGCCATCCGGGCCGTTCGCGCAGCTCTGGCCGCCGAGGCAGGGGACGGGGCCAGCCACCTGGCCGCTATCGTATCGCCAGTTGAAGCTGAGCCATGGCCCGCGCTTCCAAGGCTGATATTGCATGTGCGTGGTCTGGTTGTACTTTTCGTCGTGATCGATGCGGAATACCGAAGAGGCGCCGGGTGCAGTGGGTGTAGCGCCGATACCGCTCACCTGCGGAGTAAAAAAGCGCGCGGCGACGCTGGACATGACCACATAGGCCGTGAGCCCGTGGAAATTCGGCATCGTCGCATTGATGGCGTAGCCCGGAATCTTCGAGCTAATCCATTCAATGGGATACGTGATGGGCGTGTCGCCTAGGACGCTAAAATCGAAGGCCTTGTGCGTGTACTTCCAGATGTATTCGCCGTTGACCACCAGGTATTTTCCGAAAGCCTGCTGGAGACCGGCGTGGAACTCGTTGCGATGGCCAGGGCCGAGCGGCGGAATGAAGGAGGAGATGCACATGCCGCCGGGCACCGATTGCTGGAGATCGAAAATCACGGGATTGTTGCAGCCGGTGCTAGCCAGAATGAGGTTTTCGTTGAACGGCGTCTCCATCGTGCGCGCGTAAGAGAGGCGGAGCACCGTGTTCGTGTGCTTGATGTTGTAGGCGAGACCTACGCGGGGCTCGGCCTGCGCCCCGCTGACGAGGCCGTTGTAAATATCGCCGCGGATTCCGAGATTGAACGACCAGTTGTGCACGGTGATGGCGTCCTGGATGAACAGCGCGGTCTCTTTAATGTCCGTGTGGCCGAAAAAGTGGTAGAGGCCGCTGGTTGACTGGCCCGCGGGGCAGCCGTCGGAGGCAGGGAGCGGGGCCGTACGCGTCAAATCGTAGCAGCCCAGGAGGGGTGTAAACCCCGGATTCACCGTGCCTCCGGGATTTTCCGCGCCGCCACAGGCCGTGGGATTCGTGATGCCCGGGTTGGTATCGAGGCTTCCATCCGCGTTCAGACACACTGCGTTCACGGTCGGATCGACGATACCGAACTGGTCTTTTTCGGTAAGAAACGTGTGCTCGAAATTGATTCCCGCTTTGAAATTTTGGATTCCCTTTACATACGAGAGGCTGGCACGGGCGCCCGCATTCGTCAGCGTGCGGTTCTGACCCACGGTCTCGAATTGCAGGTCGGGAGTGTAGTCCGCATAGAGATCGCCGCTCGGGTAGTAGTTGTACTGGTCGCGGCGCACGAAAGCGCCCAGTGTGAAGACGGTGTGGGAGTTGATCAACCGCGTCCACGAGGGTGCGATGTTGAAGGTCCCGATCTTCGAGCGCTGGTCCTGCGGGCCGACGGGTAAGCCGTTCGGCCCCAATCCTGCGCACGAGCCAGTTTGTCCGGCTAGACAAATCGGCGTCGCAGAGAGGAACGTCCAGGCCGTCCCATCTTCCGCGTCGAACGAATTGGGCGTCTGGAACCACGACCGGCTGTAGGAGAAATTCAGGCCGATTGTGTCTGCCTGCGTGATTTTGTAATCGACGCGGTCGAAGAGATTTTCCTCATTACCTTTGTCGTGCATCACCAGGTATTCCGGGGTGTCGAGAAAGCGGCCGGTGTCCAGGCCGCTGGCAGAAACGAAATTACCCCAGCTTTTTCCGCCGTAGGCGAGATCGAAGCCGAGGTTTCCACTCCCGAACGAGCCGTAGGACGTGGTGATTTCGCCGTGGGGCTGCGTGACGCCCAGCCCGGAGCGCGTGGTGACGTCAATGACCAGGCTCGTTTTTCCGCCGTACTCGGCGGGCGGGGCCCCAGAGATAACTTCGATGGACTGGATCGAGTCGGAAGGAATCTGGTTCGAGAACACCTTGCTCTGCTGGTCAGTGATCGGCTGTCCATCCACGGAAAAGGAATTCGAGGCGTGGTCGCCCAGACCGTGGAACAAGCCGTTGGAGTCCGCGGCCACGCCTGGGGTGGTCAGAGTCACGACCGAACTTACTGTGGACGTCTGGCTTTCCAGCGGGAGCCTTTCGATCAGTTGCTGGTCTACGTCGGTGTGGAACGTCGGGTCGTTCTCAATCAGGTCGCCGCCGGTTTCGTGGACCTCCACGCTGGTGGTGGCCACAGCCAGCTTCAGTTCAATGCTCACCGTCACCGGGACGCCCGAGCGCACGGCTACGTCCTGGGTGTACGGCGCGAATCCCTCTGCCTTCACAGTCAGGTGGTAGGGATTGAAAGGGACATTGGCAAACTTGAAGTTCCCGTCCGCATCCGAGGTCACCGTTCGCCGATAGGAGGTCACCGGATTCACAATCTCCACGGCGGCACCAGGTATCGTGGCTCCTGAAGGATCCTTCAGGGTGCCCTGGATGGTCCCGGAGGTTCCGGACTGCGCTCGCGCGGGCGTCCCCATCCAGCAACTGCCGAAGCTCAATAGAATTAGAGAAATGATTCTGAATTTCCTCTGCATAATCCCTCCCATCCGTCTCGCGTGATCGGCCGTGGGTTTCTTCTGGGACTCGCCCCTGAAGTTTTGGTGCGGACGCAGCGCCAAACGGATTGGCGGTGCGCAAAAGTCCCGTCAGATGAGCGGAATGGAGCTAAGCGGGAGGAGGTGCGCGGGAAGGGGCGCTCGGAAGAAACAGTTCGGAATGAACGAACCGGACTTCGCAGGGTAAATCGGACCGCTGGATCAGGGGCGCGGGGAGTTCATCGGCTCCGAGGGTAGCTGGAACGCCGATGTGCGCGACCTGGCAAATCCGGCAGGCCCCTTCGTTCTGGCCTTCTGGATGGATGTGGCTGGAGGAAATAACGACGAAGAAAACGGTGAACGCGCACAGGGCTAGAGCGAGAAGCGCTCTGGCGTGCGGCCTTCGGCTCGTTTTCTCCTGTCGTTCCACCACGCGAAACCGCCCCCGGCTAGGTTAGATGCGGGCCAATGCGGCGCCGTTCCGGCAGCCGCCCGCCCAGGCATTATACTTCGGCGAGGCTGAGCGCACGATAGGGAGTGTGTCTCACGGCATACCCCGGTTGCCGGTGGCTTCGCGCAATTGCTCGGCCGCGAGCATATAGGAAGCCAGCGCCTGGCGGTAGGCGAGCTGCGTGGCGCGGTAACTCCGCTCCGCATCGAGGAAGTCCAGCAGGCTCGCGGCTCCGTGCTGGTAGGCATACTCGCTGATGTCGAGCGACAGCTTCGACTCGTCGAGATACCCGGAACGGTAGAGCCGCACGATCTGATCGTTTGACTTCACACCCTCATACGCTCCGGCCACGTCGCCATACACGGTTTCTGCCGCCGCGCGGCGAAGCTCTTCCGCCTGAGTAATGGCAAATTTTGTGCGCGCGATTTCGCCCTGGTTGCGGGTGAAAATGGGAATCTCCATATTGAAGAACGAAGAGACGCTGCCCATCCCGCCGACGTGCGTGTAAACGACCTCCAAGGTCGGGTCGCGCTTTCCATAGGCGATAGCCAGGTCGTGCTGACTGTTCGCCGCGGCCACTCCCTGAATCGCGGCGCGCAGGTCGGGCCGGTGCTCGTTGGCCATGGCCAGCGCTTCGTCCTGCGTGGTCTTTACGGGCACGTACTCCAGCGTTCCCGCCACGTCGTAGTCTGCCGGCACCGATTCGTAGCCCAGCAGCTCACGCAATCCCACGAGCGCCTGCACCCGCCCGAGTTCTGCCTGCGATACGTCCGTCTGGAACTGGAGCAACTGGAGTTTGATTTTCAGGAAGTCGCCTTCGCTCAGGTCGCCGGCTTTGAAGCGCGCGTCGCTGATGTCCACCGTATGCTGGAAACTCTCGAGATCCTTCTGCGCCAGCGCCAGGTTGTCCTCTGCGAGCAGCGCGGAGACAAACGCCGTTGCGGTCTGGAAGCTCAACATGCGCTCGTTGTCCGCCACCTGCGAAAGGGTGAC
>DASPSB010000323.1:0-2995 GCA_035624135.1 Candidatus Acidiferrales bacterium
GCGGCGCTACCCGTGTCGCAGTTCTATCACGTGACCTACGATATGCAGGACCCGTACAACGTCTATGGCGGCCTGCAGGATAACGGCACCTGGAGCGGGCCTTCGAAACACACCGAGGGCATCCCCAACCGCGCCTGGCGCAATATCGGATTCGGCGACGGCTTCGCCGCCCAGGTGGACCAGCAAGACCCGGATTACGTTTACGTGGAATTCCAGGGCGGCCGCGTGTCGCGCTACCGGATGTCGAACGGCGAAACCAAGAACATCCGGCCGTTTGCCAAACCGGGTGAGCCGGAGCTGCGCTTCAACTGGAATACACCGCTGTTGACCCGCCCCGGCCGCACGGGCACGCTCTACATCGGCTCGCAATTCCTGTACCGTTCCACGGACCGCGGAGATTCGTGGACGCGCATATCACCCGACCTCACCACCAATAATCCCGAAGAGCAGAAGCAGGAAGAGTCCGGCGGACTGACCCGCGACAACACCGACGCGGAGAAGCATTGCACCATCATCACCATCAGCGAATCGCCGAAGAACGCGAACGTGATCTGGGTGGGCACCGACGATGGAAATATCCAAGTGACGCGCGATGGCAGCAAAAACTGGACCAACGTGACAAAAAATCTGCCGGGGATCCCGGCGGAGACCTGGGTCTCGACGGTGGAGGCGAGCCACTTTGAGGAAGGCACTGCCTACGCCTCTCTCGAGGGCCACCAGACGGGCGACATGAAGACCTACCTCGTGCGCACCCGTGATTTCGGAAAGACCTGGCAGGAACTGGCTACTCCGGAAATGACGGGCTATGCGCAGGTGATCCGCGAGGATCTTGTGAATCCAAACCTGCTGTTCGCGGGCACGGAAATGGGCCTGTACATTTCCGTGGACGGGGGAAAAAGCTGGGCCAAGTTTGTGGGAGGGATGCCGAAGAACGTGCCGATCCGGGACCTGGCCATTCATCCACGCGACGGCGATCTGATTATGGCCACCCACGGCCGCGGGATTTACATCCTCGACGATCTCTCCGCGCTGCGCGCGCTTACTCCGGAAATCCTGAACAAGGATTTCGCCATGCTGCCGAGCCGAACCGCCGTGGAATCCATGTTCCAGTTCGAGCAACGCTCAGAGGGCGACGGTGAATTCACCGGTGACACCGGCCGGCCCATGGCGCGCATCGCTTACTACCTGAAGAAGCGCATGCTGGTGGGCGACTTCAAGGCCGCGGTTTACGACGCCAAGGGAAACCTCGTGGAAAACCTCTCCACATCCCGGCGCAAGGGAATCAACGTCGTGGAGTGGAGCATGCGCATGAAGCCACCCAAGACGCCGCCGGGCAATCAGGTGTTTCCCGACCCCAATTCGATTTTCGGACCGTATCTGCCCGAAGGCACGTACAGCGTCAAGGTGACTCACGGGACGGAAACGGCCACGGCGGAAGTCCACGTTGTCGCCGACCCGCGCGGCAAGCATTCCGCGGCCGACCGCGCCGAGCAGTTCAAGGCCGTGGGGGACGCCTATCACCTGGTGGAGCACATCGCTTATGTCGTGGACGCCGCCAAGGATCTGAGCGCGCAGGCAGCGGACCGCGCCGGCAAACTCGGGCCGGACGACCCGCTCCGGAAGGCCTTGCAATCCCTCCGGGATTCCATATCCGCCACGCAGCAAAAGCTCGCCGCGAGTCACGAAGGCGGCTACTCGGGCGAGATTGAGCTGCGCGAAAAGATTCTGGAGGTCTATGGCGGGATCAACGGATACGCCGGCAAGCCTACCGAATCCCAGGTCGCTCAACTCGCCGCACTGCACAAGGAACTCGATGGCTTGGAGGGAGATTTCCACTCCTATTCGGAGAAGGCCATGACCTCGGCGAACCCCGCATTGGACAAGAAAAAGCTCCCCGCGCTGAAGCTATTGGGCGAGGAGGAGTGGCGCAAGAAGGAGGCGGAAAAGAGTGGCGGGGGCATGTCTGTGGAAGGCGACTTTGTGGGAGACTTAAGACAAGTCTTTAGTTTTCTGCATGTTAGATAGGCGGGGACTGCGTCGATAATCGCGGGATGATTTCCACATGCCTCACAGAGGCCTGTGGATTTTCGCGAGTTGACCCGGGCACCCCGGGCAGGCTATAAGGGTCCCGTCGGAGCGCCCCGCCTCGTTGCCGGAACCCATCCCGGACAGTCTGGCTCCGGCACTTTTAATTCGGTTCTTACCGGGGGAAAGATCATGACGGACGCATCGGGTATAGAAGTCCTTCGTATCGAGCATAGAGCCATTTTGCGGATGCTGGACGTTACCCGCGAACTCGCCCACCTTTTGGAAGCCGGGGCGGAGGTACCGCCGGAGATGCTGGACGCGGTGGCGGAGTTTATGCGCGTGTTCGGAGACGAGCACTTGCGCAAGGAAGAGGAATATCTGTTCCCTTCACTCGGCAAGCGAGGCGCTTCGCTGGACGGAATGGCGATTGAATCCCTGCAACGGGATCACGACCGCAGCCGGATGCTGCTCGAGAAAATGTCCGCAGCGGCAGCAGGCTACCGGGCACACCGTCCCAAGGCGGATCGCAACTGGGGCCGCTTCGCCAGCGAATACGCGGCCGTGCTGCGGCGTCACATCGACAAGGAAGAAGAAGTGTTTTATCCCGCCGCCGAGCAGCTTCTGACGGCGGAACAGCAGCGCGTGCTGGCTGAATCGCTCCGCCGGCGAGCCGAGGAGAGTCTCCCGAAGGAACGCAGCCAGCACTTCAGCACGATGGCTGAAACGATGGCTGCTGATCTACTCGTCCCCACAGTGTAACGCGGCGGCCAGCCCCGCCGCTTCACTTTACAACGCGCGCACAGCGAACCGCGGGCCCTGCGGCGCTACATGGGCAGCCGTAAACGCGCGATACATCCGCGCGCGTCCGCACGGTTCTCCAGGGTGAGCGAACCGCCGTGCGCCTCTGCAATCTGCCGGCACAGGACCAGGCCGATCCCCGAGCCGCCTGGTTTGGTTGTGAAAAAGG
>DASPSB010000106.1:0-3056 GCA_035624135.1 Candidatus Acidiferrales bacterium
CTGGAATTCGGACGAAATGCCTACTGCCTCCAGGTCGGCTCCCAGCGAGCCCTCGGTCTCGGCGCGATACATGGCCGTAGCCGCTCCCACCTGGGGATCGCGGAAAGGCGCAGCCACACGCCGCAAATAGTCCGGGGACACCCGAACGTCGCTATCGTTTATGACCAGCAGGTCGTAGCGCGCTTCGGCAGCCAGGCGCACGAGTTTGTTCACCTTGCCGTTGGCGCCCACGGCGGGACTGTTGTCGAGCAGCCGGATCGGCGGGGAAGGAAACTCGCGCATTACGCGCTCGATCACCGGCACGACGGGATCCTGCCGGCCGGCTACAGCGAACAGGATTTCGTACTGGGGATAATCCTGCCGGCAGAAACTCGCGAAGTTCTCGTAAATCTCGCGGTCGAGCCCGCGGCACGGCTTCAGGATGCTGATGGGTGGCGCGAAGGAATCATCGGCCAGGGGCTCGCGCCGGCGAAAAAAACTCACGGCGCTCCAGATAGAGAGCAGGTAAAAACCGAATGGCGCCACCGCCAATGCCAGCACAAGCCAACGCGCGATGGTCCAGGCGGCGTGCATCCCGGGTTATCCCGCCCACACCAAAGCTACTCCCAGGCACACGAGGCAAACGCCCACCCAGCGGCCGGCGCTGACCTGCTCGCCCAGGAAAAAGCGGCCGCCGAGTGCAGCCATGACATAGCTCAGCGCCGTCACAGGAATGACAAAGCTGACGTTGGCACGCGACAAAAGCACCAGCAAGCAGAAAAACGCCAACGCCATCATCCCCAAGCCCGCCCACATCCATGGCTCGATCAGAGAGCGCGCCACCACCCGCGCAATCGCCGCTGGCCGGAACGAGGTGACCTCGCCGATGCGCTTCATCGCGCGGCTCACAAACATCTCGCCGGAAGTCCCCGCCACGACCACCAGAAAGACGAAGAGCGCAATCTCCACGTCAGTCCCCTTTCGCGGCTTCAGCGGCCGCGGGAGCGGGCGCGGGGGCGGCCTCACCTGATGCCGGCGCGGGCAGCGTGGTGCGCGGCGGCGTGTTGCCGACGAGCCCGACTCCCAGCGTAATCATCACAACTCCCGCCCAACGCACCGCACTCACGGCTTCGCCCAGGAAAAAATGCCCGAGCAACGGCACTACCGCATAGGCTGCAGCGGAGGTCGGCAACACAAAACTGAAATCCGCCCAAGTAAGCACGAGCATATAGGAAAGGAAAAACAGGAGGAGGCAGGCGAATCCCATCCACACAACCGGCGAAAGTGCGGCCTGCGTCAGGAACCCGGCAACCTGGGCGGCCCGCCACTCCGCCGGCGGTCCCACCGCTCGCATTCCCTTGCCCATCAGCGTGTCACCGGAGGAGCCGAACACGACCATCAGCACAAGCAGGACGGCCGTTTTCCCGCGAAGGTGCTGGCCGGCTGCCATCGGAGGGGATCAGTCCGCGGCGGGCGGAGCGCTCCGTTCGAGGGGCGCGGCGGGGACAGCTACCGAGGTTTTCTGCTGGATTCCTTTGCGGGCCAGCCGGTTCCGCTCAAACCTCAGTTTGAGAAAATCGATCGCCTCGTTCGTCAGGCGCTTCCGCTCATCCGCATCCCACAGCGCTTCGCGCACAATGCGCCAGATAATCCGCGGCCGGAAATAATACTCGTCGAAGAAGCGGTTGACACCCGCCAGCATTTCCTCCCGGGAGATTCCGGGGTACTGCAAATGGGGCAACTGGTGGCCCCTCGCGTCGGCCAGTGCCTCGCTCGCCAAAAAGCCTTTATCTGCCGCCCAAGTGTAGAGCTCCGTGCCGGGCATGGCGTGAGCCAGGGATACTTGGACGGTTTCGGGATCCAACTCCTTTGCGAACTCGATGGTGCGCTCGATGGTCTCCTTCGTTTCTCCCGGCAGGCCGATGATAAAGTCGCCGTGCACGCGGATGCCCACCTTTTTGCAGTTCTTTGCAAAGGTGCGCGCCATCTCCACGGTGGCACCCTTCTTGATGTTTTTCAGGATTTGGGGGTCGCCTGATTCGTATCCCACGATGAGCAGCCGCGCTCCGCCGTCGGCCATGGCCTTCAGCGTCTCGTAGTCGCTGTGCACACGGGCATTGCAGCTCCACGTGCGCCCAATAGGGCCCAGGCGCTTGGCGAGCTCCATTACGCGGTCCTTGCGGATATTAAAGGTGTCGTCGTCGAAGTAGAGCTCCTTGGCCTGCGGGAAGAGTTTCGCCGCCTGAGCAAATTCACGCACCACGTTGTCCACTGACCGCGTCCGCCAGGCGTGCCCGGAGAGCGTTTGCGGCCACATGCAGAAGGTGCACAGCGCCGGGCACCCGCGCGAGCTGTAGAACGATACATAAGGATGCTTCAGGAACGGAACGTTGTAGTTCTCGATGGTCAGATCCCGCTTGTACACCTCCGTGGCGAACGGAAGCGCATCCAGTTCCTCGGTGTGCATCTTCGGCCGCTCGGGGTTGTGGACGGCCCTGCCGTTCTTGCGGAAGCTCGCGTTCTGGATGGATTCCAGCGCGCGTCCCTGCGCGAACTCGACCAAGGCGTGATCGAATTCTCCGCGCACCACGAAATCAATCGCTTCACTCGCGCGCAGGCTCTGATCCGGTTGCGTCTCCACGTGCGGCCCAACGAAGCAAATCTTCAGATCGGACCGCCCGTTTTTCATCTGCTCGGCCAGACGCACGTCGTTCGCGAAACCTACCGTGGAGGTGAACAGCACGACAAACTCATAATCCTTGGCGATGCTGACCGTTTCCTCCGGTCCGATCTTATGGGGGCAGGCATCCAGCAGACGGCTCCCGGGCAGCATTCCCGCGGCGAAGGAGAGCCACACCGGATACCAATAGGACTCAATCTCGCGCGAGACCGGCCAGCGCGAACTGGCGCCGCCGTCGAACTTTTCGAAGCTCGGCGGATTCACGAGCAGCGTTTTCATCACTCCAGAAGACATCCGTTTCCCCCAACTCTCCGGCCCACGAGCATGCGCAGCGCTAAAGAGTTAGTTTACCCTATCGGGCTCGCGTTCCGAAAAACCATCCTTGGACCCTGCTGCC
>DASPSB010000108.1:0-22457 GCA_035624135.1 Candidatus Acidiferrales bacterium
AGGGCTGGTCTATCGTGGTGCCCTGGAATGGCTATTCGCTCTCGACGCTCATCAACGCGGTGCAGCCGACGTCGAAGGCCAAATACGTGCAGTTCCTGACAGTGCTCGACAAGGAGAGCATGACCGGTGCGCGCGAACCCATCCTCGATTGGCCATATTCGGAGGGGCTGCGGCTGGATGAGGCCACGCATCCGCTGACCCTGCTGTGTTTCGGCATGTACGGCGAGGAGTTGCCGAAGCAGAACGGGGCGCCGGTGCGCACGGTGATCCCGTGGAAATATGGGTTCAAGTGCTGCAAATCGATTGTGCACATTAAGTTTGTGCAGTCGCAACCGCGCACGGCCTGGAATACGGAAGCGCCCACCGAATACGGCTTCTACTCGAACGTGAACCCAAACGTGGATCATCCGCGCTGGAGCCAGGCTACCGAACGACGGCTGGGCGAATTTTTCAAGCGCAAGACGCTGATATTCAACGGCTACGACGATGTGGCCAGCCTTTATAGCGGCATGGATCTCAGAAAATATTATTAGAGGCTGGAAGTCGGAGCAGACACTTTGAGAGAGAGCCCGAAGACCGCTGAGCTTCCGGCATGACCGCCGACCGATTTGTTCGCTATTCCAAGCCGGCTGTCTTTTTCGCCTGCCTGGTCCCGATGGCTCTGTTGGTCCGGAAGGGACTAATCAATCAGCTCGGCGCCAATCCCATCGAGGTCATCACCCATTCCACCGGCGATTGGACCCTGATTTTCTTGTGCATCACGCTGGCCATCACGCCGCTGCGGCGCGCCCTCGGGCTGCCCTGGCTTATCCGCTATCGCCGGATGACCGGGCTCTTCGCCTTTTTCCACGGCTTTCTGCACCTCACGACCTATGTCTGGCTCGACCAGTTTTTTGATTGGCACCACATGCTGAAAGACGTGGCGAAGCGGCCGTTCATAACTGCGGGTTTCACGGCTTTTGTGCTGATGGTGCCGCTTGCGGCTACATCGACGGCCGGAATGATCCGGCGGCTGGGCGGGCGGCGCTGGCAGATGCTGCACCGGCTGATCTACGTCAGCGCTGTGGCGGGAGTAATTCACTACCGCTGGCTCGTGAAGGCCGATGCGCGCGTGCCGCTCCGTTATGCGGCCATCGTGGGCATTCTGCTGGTCTCCCGCAGGGTGATTTATTTCCTGGATCGGCGCCGGCTGGAGACTCGCCCGATGGAGCAGGCCGAGCGAGTGGGCTAGACGAGCGGGAGCGAGCCGGACCGCGGCGCTATCCTAAGAGTATCTCGCCATGCGGCGGGCGCGAGCCAGGCCTGCGCGATAGGCTCGCTCTACGAGCCGGTCGTAGCCGCGCGCGCGCATCACGCGTATTACTTCTGCCGCAATCCCTCCTGGAGTCGCCGCCTCCGCGAGCAAGTTCGAGGCAGCGCCTGGATTTTCCTCGAGAGCGCGCACGCCTTCCACCATCCCATGAGCGGCGGCGAGGAATGCAGTCCGCGGGCTGAGTCCGAGTCTTCGCGCGGCACTAACGCGGGCGGCGAGTGCGTGATAACCCTGGCTGGTCGAGTAGACCACAGTGAAGGCATCGAACTCGCGCTCGGGGATCACTACCGTCGGGCCTACGCGGCCGAAAAGGCTCTTCACGCGCTGACGCGCGCGGCTCGGGAATGCGCGATCGAAAACGAGCGCGGTGAGCCCGCGGCGGTTGCGGGAAGCGGGCGAGGGCATTGCGCGCGCCCATGCGACGGTCTGACGGCAGGCGCGGCGCAATGCGCTGAGTGGTACGCCGGCGGCAAGACTAACGCACATCGCTCGTTTCGGGATCTGTCGCGCCCCAGCGAGCAGCGGAATTACATCCTGCGGTCTAACGGCGACAATCAGTATCCCGGCGTGCTGCACTGCGTGGTGCAGCGACGGCTCGGCCTCAATGGCAAAGCGGCGCGCGAGGCTGCGCAGCTTCTGGGGATTGCGGTCGTGGACCACAATGCGGGCGCGGCCTCGCAGTTTCGGAGACGCGCCACGCAGGCCCGCGATCAGCGACGCGGTGATGTGCCCGCCGCCTAGAAAAACGATTGCGCTCATCCCAGGGCTGCGCATACTTCGTCAGCGACGAGGAAGAGTTGGTCGATGTCGGCGGGTTTGTGCGCTGTGGAAATGATCCAGTGAAGCCCATTCGAGGGCGTCATGTAGATTCCACGCTCGAGCAGCAGATGGACGAAGTAGGAGAACTTGCGCGTATCCACGTGCTTGCAGTAGTCACGGTAGTCGTGGATTGCCGGACGGTCGGTGAAGTAAATCTGGAACATCGGACCGAAACCCTGGAGTATCGCGGCCACCCGGCGCCGGCGAAAGACATCGCGAAGGCCGTGGATAGCCGCGTCGCCCAATTCATTCAGGCGTTTGTAAGCGGCGTAATCATTCGCCATGAGCAGGTCGAGATTCGTGGACACGACCTTCATCGTCAGCCGGTGGCCGTTAAACGTTCCGTAGTGGAGCACCATGGTGTCGTGCCACTCCATTCGGTTCAGAATCGCGCTCGGGCCAGCCACTGCTCCCACCGGAAATCCCGCGCCGAGGGCTTTGCCGAATGTGGAAAGATCCGGCGTGATGCCGAATTTCTGCTGGCAGCCGCCGGGCGCATAGCGAAATCCTGTGACGACCTCGTCGAAAATGAGCAACGCGCCTGCCTGCTCGGTCAGCTCTCGGAGGCGTTCCAGGTAGCCGGGCCGGGGCGGTATGCAGCCGAGATTAGCCATAACCGGCTCGGTGATCGCAGCAGCGATCTTGCCCCCATGCTCGCGGAAGACGCGCTCGAGAATCGCGACATCGTTCCACGGAGCCACAATCACATCAGCAAACACGCCCTCCGGGATGCCGAGCGAGTCCGGGATTCGTGCGGGAGATTCAGGCGGCCCAAGCGCTTCCGGGGGATGAGGATGTGCGTTGAGGAGGTAGGGGTCGTACCAGCCGTGATACTGGCCCTCGAACTTCAGGAGCTTTGCGCGGCCCGTGTGCGCGCGCGCCAGGCGCAAAGCGAGCATCGTCGCTTCGCTTCCCGTGTTGGTAAAGCGCACGCGCTCCGCATTGGGCACCATGCGGCGAAAACGCTCGGCGGCCTCCACTTCTGCGGCAGTGCACGCCGCGAAATGCGAGCCCTCCGACATTGCCAGGGAAACTGCATCGACGATGGCAGGATGTGCGTGGCCATGGATCAGCGCGCCGAATGCCATCATGAAGTCGACGTATTCGTTCCAATCCACGTCAAAGACGTGCGAGCCGGCGCCGCGCTCGATCACCACGGGACCGAGGGAATAGACGGCGGGGCCGCGCGACGGCGAGTTCACGCCTTCGACCAAGGACTCCTGAGCGCGCGTGAACCATTCGCGCGACTTGGTTCTGCGCCGCGTTTTTGGGATTTCGGACATAGCCGTCAAATCAACATTTACAAGCTATCGCAACTTCCGGGCAGACGGCAAAGGAGAAACGCGGAACGGTGCGGCAGTTTGGAAGCCTTTGCGGATTAGTCGGCGGAGCCGCCCCCATCCACGGCGATCGCGGCACCGGTGATGAAGGATGATTCGTCGGAGGCCAGGAAGAGCACCGTTTTCGCGATTTCATCCACTGTCCCGATGCGGCCGAGCGGGCGATTGGCGCAGCCTTCCAGATACCTGTTCCACTCCATGCCGCGGTGCCGGGCGTCTTCCGGAAGCATGGGAGTATCCACGTCGCCCGGGCAGACGCAATTGACCCGTATGCCCTGCCGGCCGTGATCGATGGCCATAGCTTTTGCCATGAGCACGAGGCCGCCCTTCGCGGCGCAGTACGCCACGGCCCGGTCGCCGCCCACGATCCCCCAGCCGGAACTGTTGTGGATGATGTTGCCGCGCCCCTGACGAATCATGTGCGGCAGCGCGAATTTCGACATGAGAAAAGCGCCTTTCAGGCTCGTGTCCACCTGCGCGTCCCACTCCTGTTCGGAGCAATCCACGGCGGTGTTCGAAAAGAAAACGCCGGCGTTGTTGAAGAGAATGTCGAGGCGGCCATATTCGGAGATGGTGTGTTCGATGGCGGCGCGGCAGTCTGCCTCGCGGCATACGTCAGAATGCAGGTAGCTCGCGCAGCCGCCGGCGGCGCGGATTTCGGCGACCACCTCGCGGCCGCGCTGGTCGTTGCGGCCGGTGAGCGCCAGGCGTGCGCCCTCGCGCGCGAACAACAGCGCCGTGGCGCGGCCAATTCCTGAAGTTGCGCCCGTGATAATTGCCACCCGGTCCGCCAGCCGCATAGTGCGTTCTCCTCCGTTCGCCGCTCAGGCCAGCCCGCCCCCATCCACGACGAGCGCCGTTCCGGTGATGAACTGTGCTGCATCGCTGGCCAGAAAGACGGCAGCATCCGCTATGTCTTCCGGCCTGCCGATGCGCCGGAGCGGCCGCCGCGCCGCATCTGCCAGAAATTCTGCGTCCGGCTGGCCGATTTGCCGGGCCTCGGCGCGCAGCATCGGCGTGTCGGTATCACCGGGACAGATGCAATTCACACGAATTCCCTGTGACCCGTGATCGATGGCCATGGCTTTGGTCAGCAGAACGACAGCGGCCTTCGATGCGCAATAGGCGGCGGCCCGCGGGCCGGGAGCGAGTCCCCAGCCGGAGGAGATGTTCACGATGTTGCCGCGCACGGAGGCCAGATGCGGCAGGGCGGCGCGCGACATCAGAAACACGGATTTTGTGTTGACGTCCATCACCAGGTCCCAGTCCGCCTCACTGAGCTCGGCGACGGTGGCGCGGCGAATTACTCCCGCGCAATTCACAAGGATATGGAGTCCGCCGAAGGCAGCGAGCGTTTCCTCAATGGCGCGAACGCAATCCGCGGCGCGGCTCACATCCGTCCTCGCGAAGCGCGCGCGGCCGCCCCGTCGCGCGGCCTCTTCGGCCGCTGCGGTGCCTGCTGTTTCATTCACGTCGGCGAAAACTGTCGCAGCGCCCTCGGCGGCAAATCGCAGAGCGATGGCGCGCCCGATTCCGGACGCCGCTCCGGTGACGAGCGCGACTTTTACTTGGAGCGTGCCGCGAGATGGAGTGTCGGTCATGGATCGTTGCGTGCCGGAGGCCGCACGGAACTAGCGGCTGGCCAGATCGCCGGCCGTTTCTCCGCCGTCCATCACGATCACCTGTCCGGTCACGTATTGCGCATCGTCAGAGGCGAGGTAGGCGAACAGCGCGGCAATTTCCTCGGGTTTTGCGTGGCGGCGCAGCGGGATTTTTTGGTTCACGGCTTCCAGCATTTCGTCCGTATATTCGGCCCGCTGCATTGGCGTGAGCACGTAGCCGGGCGCGATAGCATTGACGCGCACGCGCGGGGCGAGCTCCAGCGCCATCGTTTTTGTCAACTCGATGACCCCAGCCTTCGTAGCGTTGTAGTCGGCGTAATACGGATGGCCGAACATTCCGTTCGTGGACGCGGTTTGCAGAATCACGCCGGCGCCGCGTTCGTACATGTGGCGCGCGGCTGTCTGCGCCATGAAGAATACTCCGGTGAGATTCACGGCCATCACGCGGTCCCATTCTTCCGTGGTGATATCAAGAAATTTGTGACGAATGCTGATTCCCGCATTGTTGATCAGCACGTCTACCCCGCCCATTAGAGAAACGGCCTGGCGAAAAGCGGCCTGCACATCGTCCAGCCGGGAGACGTCGGCGCCCAGCGAGCCAGCGAGGCCAGGCAATTCGCGGCAGATGCGCTCACGAGCGCGGGCGTCGCGATCCAGGATGCAGACGCGCGCCCCTTCCTCCAAGAAGCGAGCCGCAGTGGCCGCGCCAATGCCGCTCCCCCCGCCCGTAATCAGCACGCTTTTGCTTTTGAGCCCTCGCATCGTTTCCTCAGCCGAAGCATCGTCCGGCGGTAGACGTGCGAGTATACGACAGACCCGCGCGAGTCAGGCGACAGCAGCGGCTCGATGCTCCGCGGATTCGGGTCGGAGCCGCGGAGTTGGCTAGGCCGTCTTTGGCTGATGCGTGCGCCAGCCCTGGTGATAGGTTTCGCGCGCGACTTTCGAATATGGCACAGGGCTTACGATGGCCCGGATGTGCGCCTGCTTGTGGCGCTCCACTGTGCTCTTCTGCGTGCCGCCGCCCTCTTCGCCCCACACGATGGTGACCTCGCTCCCAATCTCGACGTCGGGATCCACTACACCCAGAGAGAGCATCGACCGTTCGTTGTAGCTGTAGCCGCTGTACATCGATAAGCCTGCCAGTTTTCCGTCATGCAACACCTGGTCGTACGACGCAGAGGCGTAATTTGAAAGCGGAAGGTCTATGTACTTGTAAATTTCTCCGGGTTCGAGCAGAGAGCGGAAGACCTTGGCAACGTCTTCAGGGTTCCAGGCAAATGTCACCTTGTTGCGGTGTTCCCTGACGGCCATTTGCTCGAGCGCTTCGCGTCCAATGAAGTCGTGGTCGAACTTGACGAACGGCCCATATCCCAGCTCATAGGGTGTCATGTAATAGTCTTCGATATCCCCGGACACGAAGCTGCCGGCCAGCGACCCAGTCCCCTCGTAGCTCGTGGCTGGAGACCACTGCCGGAATGCCTTCATCGCTTCGCCCGTATAAACCGCGGGAAGGGGGGAAGGAATCCAGCCCGACTCCAGGGTATTTGTGGCATACGCCCGTGCGCCGACCTCGCGTAAGCCGAAGTCCTTCCCGGCCTCCAGGATTGCGGCCCGGATTTCTTCGCGCTCCTCGTAGGGCCCCCAAATTTCGAGTCCTGGAGCCCCGGCCATGCCATGGCGCAGGGCGCGCACCGCGCGGCCCGCGATGAGGATGGTGCCTATGTTAAAGAACTTGATTTCCGGGGGCGGTCCGCCGTTCAGCTTCTCGATAATCTGGGGAGCGTTCGGCCCTTGGATCTGGAACCGGTAGCACGTGCGCACGACTGCCTTGCCCTTGGGGTTCGATGGAGAGCGGTCGTCTCGTTCGATCTTCACCCTATACCCGCCCGTCTCAGCATGGAATTGGATCCAGTTGGTGGCCGGCGCGCGCCCCACGAAAACATATCGGTTCTCTTCCAAATGGAACACGATTCCGTCGCCGATCACGTAGCCGTCGTAGCTGCATGGAGCGAACTGCTTAGCCCGGTTCACGGGGAACTTCTCGAAGCTGTTGGTCCCGAGCTTCGAGAGCAGCTTCAGCGCGTCCGGGCCCTCGATGTAGAGATTTGCCATGTGGTGAGACTGGTCGTAAAGAGCAGCCGTCTCCCGCCAGGAGAGCTGCTCGTCTCGCCAATTCGAAAATTCCGACGGCACCACGGGATAAACGTATGCGCCGATCTTAGAATTGCGGAGCAGCGTCACCGCGTTTCCTGCGCTCCTGAGTAAGTCCTCCAAACTCTGCTGTGCCATCGCTTGATTCTCCAAACACCCGTTTCAACTGGGCTGCGGGGCGGAATTGTACACCACGCTGAATCTCGGGCCGACGCGGGTACTGTGGTTCCGTGCGATTACCGGCGATTTGGCAGCAGTTGAAGCCGGAATTTCGTGTACGCCCAAATCCACTACAGCGGTCCACCGGGAGACACTCACTCCCATTTCTCGCCGAGGCAACGCCGCTGCGCCCGATGCTACTCTTAATGCACAGGTTCCAGGCCTCCCCTGACGGTGCCATCTCCAGCACCGCCCTCAAGGCCGTCGAAAACAGTAAGGCTCGGGAACCTGGCAGGGCACAACGGTGTCTAACCCGAAAGAAGCGAACTCGGCGTTGACGTCCCACATGGCGGAATTGGAGGTGGACGTCCGAGCTCCGCACTTCGAGGTATGCGACGAGGAACTGGGTGCTATGGCCCAAATGGCACAGGCTCTCACCTGGGGACGAGACGAGGCCGAAGTCGTCACGGAGCTTCAAGCGGGCTCGCCGGCGGCCTTCGACGCCCTGATCCAGCACTTCCACGGTCCTTTGTTTCGGCTGCTCTGCCAGATGCTCGGAAATCCCGCCGACGCCGCCGACACGACGCAGGAAGTTTTTTTGAAGGCATTCCGCGGGTTACACGGCTTTCGCGGGGGCAGCTCGCTGAAGACTTGGCTCTATCGCATCGCCATCCGTGAAGCATTGAACCAGCGGCGCTGGTGGCGGCGGCACCAATCGAGGGAAACATCGTTCGATGGAGACGGAATGGGGGACGAGGCGCTGGGCGCCGGAAACGATCCGGGTCCTTTTGAGGCCTGCGCCTCCCGCGAAACGCAGCGGGCAGTGCGGCGCGCTCTTGCGCGGCTGCCGCAGGCTTTTCGGAGTGCCGTGGTGCTGAGGGACCTGGAAGGCTTGGCCTATGAGGAGATCGCCGAGGTTCTGGAAATTTCCATCGGCACCGTGAAATCACGAATACTCCGCGGCCGCCGTGCCTTGAGGGATTTGCTCGAAGCTGAACTGGGCAACGCGAAAGCGGGCGTAAAGCCAAGCGGTTTCATGTCGGCCGAAATGGCAGGAGACGAACCATGAACTGCCGCGCGGCGCGTCGCAAACTTCCGGGCTATTTGGACGGCGCGCTTTCCACTCGCGATCATATGGAGATTGCGCAGCACCTGCCCGGATGCCCCGAATGCCGTAGCCAGCTCGAGGGCTACTCGCGCATGGCCGCCGTGCTCGCCCATGCGGAGCCGCCCGCACCTCCGCCGGAGCTTTCGCTTCGGATCCGGCTGGCGGTGGACCGCGCGCGGCGGGATACCATATGGCGCCGTGTGCGCCGCGCGGCCACGCGCATGCTCGAAGACATTCTCGAACCTCTGGCCGTGCCCGCTACGGGCGGCGTAGCCATGTCGTTGATGTTCTACGCGATTGTGCTGCACAGCCTGCTGTTGGGCGTGCCTCTCGGCGCCGTGCCGCATGACCAGCCTATCCCGGTCATTCAGCCCGCGCGGCTTGAGATGCTTTCGGCGCTGCCTGCTTCTGCAGGCCGTCAGCACATTCCGGATATCAGCTCCGACGTGGATCTGGTGGAGTTCACCATCAATGCCCAGGGGCAAGCGGTGAGCTACGAGGTGCTTTCCGGCGCGCCCGGCCGGGATACGCTGCGCCAGCTCGACCACATCATGCTCTTCTCGCATTTCCAGCCGCAATTGAGCTTCGGACGGCCAACGGCGGGGCGCGTCCTAGTGCGGTTCGACGAATACCACGTGAAGGGCTGAGCCCCTCCGCAGCGGCCGCTTCCGGCCGCGCTTCGCATGCATGCCATTGACAGCGCATCCCAATTCGGCTATATTTCCATAGTTCTGGAAATATGAATCCATCGAAAGCTGTCGATGTGCTCGCCGCGCTGGCTCAGCAAACGCGCCTGGAAATCTTCCGACTGCTCGTGCGCTATGCCGATGTGGGGCTTCCCGCAGGGGAAATAGCCCGCCAACTTCATATTCCAGGGCCCACGCTCTCGTTTCATTTAAACGTGCTGGCCGCGGCCGAGCTCCTCGAGCCGCACAAGAACGGGCGTTCTATTCGCTATTCGCCCCGGCTCGATGTGTTGAGCGGCTTGGCTTCATTTCTGGTGGAAAACTGCTGCACTGGCTGCGGGGCCCAGCCTGTCCCGCGCGGTTCGAAGCAGCGGCGCGCGGTGGAGAGGAGCCACAAATGAGTTCAGAAAACGTCAAAGAGGTCGTCAAAGCGAAATACGGTGCTGCGGCGAAGCGCGTGGCTACAGGAGAGGGCACAGCCTGCTGTGGCTCGAGTCCCGCTGCCGCCGTTCCCTGCTGCGACCCGATTAGCTCAAACCTCTATGGCGAGAGCGAGGCCTGCGCTGTTCCGGAGGCCGCGCTGCGGGCCTCGCTCGGATGCGGGAATCCGACAGCGCTGGCCCAATTGCAGCCCGGAGAAATTGTTCTGGACTTGGGTTCAGGCGGTGGCATTGACGTTCTGCTCTCCGCACGCCGCGTGGGCCCCACGGGAAAAGCCTACGGGCTGGACATGACCGACGAAATGCTAGCCTTGGCCGAAGAGAACAGGCGCAAGTCCGGGCTGGCCAATGTGGAATTTCTCAAAGGCGAGATGGAGAACATCCCGTTGCCGACGGAAACCGTAGACGTCATCCTCTCGAACTGTGTGATCAACCTATCGGCGGACAAAGACCGCGTCCTGCGTGAAGCCTTTCGCGTGCTCAAGCCCGGAGGCCGCCTGGCGATTTCCGACGTGGTTGTGCGCGGCGAGGTGCCGCAGGACGTTCGCCGCAGCATGGAGTTGTGGGTGGGCTGCGTGGCAGGCGGGCTGAGCGAATCGGCTTACCGCGAAAAGCTCGCTGCCGCGGGCTTTCGAGAAATCGAAATTGAGCCGACTCGCGTTTACCAGGTGAGGGACGCGCGTCAATTTCTGACAGGCGCAGGACTCGATGCTGATGCAATTGCGGCTCAGCTGGACGGCAAGTTCATGAGCGCGTTCATCCGCGCGTCAAAACCCGCCTAGCGGCACCGCTTCCCGAGGCAACAACCTGCAGACCGCGCGAGCATCCCTTCGTGTTTGCCCTGCGTCTCATCCCCGAATAGCAGCGAAGGCTGTTTGCGGGGTTGTTGACTCACCGCAGGGCGCCCGGTAGATTGGAAAAGTCGCTCGGGTTCGCCCGCCGCGGGACGCAGACTTCATTCAGGGAGGAAATTCCATCCGCCGCGCACTCTGTACGTCTGGTCTTTTGCTGGGGATCGTCGCCCTGGCCCTGCCCCTCCTGTCACAGGAACGGCCGCTCGCGCCCCAGCAAGAAGTGGTATCACCGGTTTCCGTCCAGCAAAGCCCGCAATTGTTTGCCGCGCTCTGTGCGGCGCATGCGGGCGGATACGAATCGGGCGTCCCGGAGAGTTCACCGCCGGGGCTCGAGGCCACCATCCGGCGCGAAATTGCCAGGCAGGGCGGCCCGGCGGTGGATGCGCTTCGCGAGTTCTATCGCAACCATGAACTGGCGGATCCCGGCGCCACTCTCTCCCGCTACGTTTCCTATGGGCTGGTGATTTCACCGCCGCCGCAATTCCATTTTGTAGTCGAACAGGATGACATTCCTCCCGATGCCGCCGCGCTCGAGGGATTCTCGGATCTGCTCGCCGCTTACTATCGCGAGGACAATATCGAGCAGCTCTACGCGCGCATCCAGCCGCTCTACCGGCGGCCCGCTGCGGTAACGGAGAGCCTGGTCGCCGATCTGATGCTGCTCGAGAGCGGCTACATCCGCCAGATCTTGAAGCCTTCGGCCGACCGCACCTTCACGGTGTACATCGAGCCTTTGGTGGGAGCTCGCAGCAACTTCCGGATTTACCGCGGCCGTTATGAGCTCGTAATTGATCCCACGCGGACATCCTCTAGGGACGAAATCCGCCATGCGCTCCTGCATTTCCTGCTCGACAATCTGGCGCTGGCGCACCATCCACCCATTGCCGGGCGCAAAGCGATTCTGGATGTTGCTTCCCGAGCGCCGCGCTTGCCCACCCAGTTCCGGGACGACATCGAGGGGCTGGCCGACGAGTGCTTGGTGAAGGCTGTGGAGCTGCGCATCCAGCATCTGTCCGCTGTCCAGGCACAGGCTGCACTCAGCGCGGCCGAGGCCGACGGCTTTGTCCTGATCCGCCCCATGTACAACGCGTTGGACGCCTATGAGAAGGGCGAGGACAATCTGAACGCGTATTACGCCACGCTGATTCAGAAGATCGACCTGAATGCCGAGGCTAAGCGGCTGGCCCGCTTGCAGTTTGCCCCGGCGGATAGCCAGCTTCCGCGGCCGGTGGAGGCGCAGCAGGTGGTCGCGCCATCACGAGAAGTGACCGAACTGGAGCAATGGCTCGTGGAAGGCGAAAGCCAGCTCGCGGAAAAGGACACTCGAAGCGCGCGTGCCACCTTCCAGCGCATTCTGGAAAAATACCCAAACGTGCCGCGAGCAGAATACGGGCTTGCGGTGGCCGTTATCGTGGATGGCGAGGTGGACCGTGGCCTTGCGCTTCTCGAACAGGTCGTCGGCGAGCTTTCAAATCCCGCCGAAACAACACAGGGAACGGGGCTCGGCGAAATAACTCCGGGAGCCAAGGAAAAGAGCTATGGGCCGGATCCCAACACGCTGGCGTGGGCCCATGTGTGGCTGGGCCGGATTTACGAACACCGCGGGCGGAAGGAGCAGTCCGGGTTAGAATATCGTGCTGCCTTGGCCGTGACCGGCGCGCCGGAGGGTGCACGCGCCGCAGCAGAGAAGGGCTTGGCGGAGACGGGATCTAAGGGCAAGACCCCCTGATCCGGTAGCGAAGGCATCCTTCACAAATGGCGGAGATTTCCCTTCAGGGAGAATCGAATGAAGAACAGAATGAACCCGATACGCGGAGACTGGACCGCTGCAGTCGCCCTCGGCATGGGCTTTTTGATTTTCGGTGCGCCGCCCGTCAGAGGGCAGGCGACGCAATCGAGTCAATCGCCGCAACAGCCTGCAGCCGGCGAAAAGCCCGCGACCTCCGAACAACCTCCGGTGGATAAGGAAGAGGAGGACGCATACAAGGCCGTAACGGCGCTGACGAACCCGCAGAGCTCGGAGATTGTTTCGCAATCAGAGGCGTTTCTGGCCAAGTATCCGACGAGCCGTTACCGGGCCAACGTTTACTTCCGTCTCGTGAACGCCTATCTAAGCATGGGCCAGGCGGCGAATGCGGTGACGACTGGTGAGAAGGCCATCGTGGAGAATCCTGAGAATATGGACGTATTGGCACTGGAAAGCACCGTGCTTCCCCGCGTTACGAACCCGAATGCACTGGACTTCGAGCAGAAGCTTGGAGAGGCGGAGCGGTTCGCGAAGCGTTCCATCGAGTTGGTGAACGCCATGCAGAAGCCGGAGGGCAACACTGACGAGCAGTTCGCAACCTGGAAAAATGAGCGGCTGGGTATGGCCCACTACGGGTTGGGGCTTGTGGCCTATATGCGCGGAAACACGGCCGTTTACGTCGAGGAATTCGACCAGTCTTCCAAAATCGATCCGGCCCCCGAGCCGCTATTGTTCTTCCTCCTCGGCACTGGGGAAATGAAACTGCAGAAATTCCCCGATGCGCAGGCCGCTTTCGAGCGGTGTGCCAAGGATCCTTGGCAATGGCAGGACCGCTGTAAGAGCAGCGTGGAGCAAGCCAAAAAGGCCGCTGCCCCACCTGCCAAGCCCTGAGGTTTCGATCCCTCCCATGCTCGCCAGCGAACGCGCGGAGCTGGAAGTCCGGCTCGGCTACACCTTCCGGGACCCGGCTTGGCTCGAGTTGGCCATGACCCACAGCTCCCGCCACGGCGAGACCCGGGATTCCGGCGCTCTAGGATCGAACGAGCAACTCGAACTGCTCGGGGATTCCGTGCTCGGGCTGGTGATTACAGACAAGCTCACCGAGGTCTTTTCGAGTTGGAGTCTGGGCCGGCTGAATCGCGCCAAGGCTCACCTCGTCAGAGCGGGAATGCTCTCTTCGGTCGCTCGGCGGCTGGAACTCGGCCGTTTCTTGCAGCTCGGGCAGGGAGAAGATCGCACCGGAGGCCGGGAGAAGCCGAAGCTGCTCGCGGATGCCTACGAAGCTGTGGTCGCTGCCCTCTACCGCGACGGCGGTTCTGCGGCTGCAGCAGAGTTTATTCTGCGCACGCTGTGGGAGCCGGCGCTCGCGGATGGCTTGGGCTCGCTTGGCGAACCGGATGCGAAGACGGCGCTGCAGGAGCGGCTGCGCGAGCTGCACCTGGATGGCGGCGAATACCGGCTGGTGAGCGCTTCCGGGCCGGAACACCAGCGAATTTTTCACGTAGAATTTCGGATGGGGGGCAAGGCGCTGGCGTCGGCTGAGGGCCGCTCCAAGAAGCAGGCCGAGCTGGAAGCCGCGCGGCTCGCGCTCGAATCACTCGAGAAGATTCTCGCAGAAGGGAACTGAGGAAGCCGGTGGGGGAGCAGGCAGTGGTTCAAGATCCCGTGAAGGCAGCCGAGCAGGCCGCCCCGCCCCGCCCTTCGGTTTTTCTCGAATACGCGGAGTCGCTCCTCGTTACGGTAATCCTTGCGCTGTATTTCACGAGCTTCATTCTTCAGGCCTATCGGATCCCCACGCCCTCGATGGAACCGACCCTGCTCGTGGGTGATCACCTGCTGGTCAACAAATTCATTTTCGGCGGTCACGGCGAGTGGTTCGAGCGTGTCTTGCCCTACCGCTCGATTCACCGTGGCGACATCGTCGTCTTCAAGTTCCCGTTTGCCGACCACACGAACTATGTCAAGCGAGTGATCGGTCTGCCCGGCGACCGATTGCGCATCGTGGATCAGCTCGTCTACGTGAACGGGAAACTGCTGACGGAGTCGTATGCCTACCGCCCGCAGGGCGCCTCGGATCCTTATGGCGACAATTTCCCACCGGTGCCTGGGCCAAACGCCTACATACCCGCGGGCAAGGTGGAAAAGGAGTGGCGCGCCGAGATGTTCCAGTTCATTCACAATGGAGAGCTTTCCGTACCTCCGCACAAATTCTTTGCCATGGGCGACAATCGTGAATGGAGCTGGGACAGCCGCTATTGGGGATTCGTGGACGAGGACTCGATCATGGGCCGTCCCATGTTCATCTACTGGTCCGTAAATTCCGAGGACGATGAAGCGCCGGACCAGTCCCTCTCGGGCGGGGCCGCCAGCATTTTGGACCTGCTGTTGCACTTTCCCTCCCGTACCCGTTGGAGCCGGATGTTCCACTTGGTGCACTGAGCGTTTTTCCGTCTCACGCATCATCGGGACCGCGTAGAATCTCTGCGCTCGCCGGAATTCCGGAGAGGAATTGGCAGACGATGGCTCGCACCGGGCTTCGATTGCGGCGTCTGGCGTACGTCCTTGCCGCCGTGCTGGTGGCGCAGGGCGGAGTCTCGTTGCTGTTTCTCCTGCCGGGGGTGCACGCCTCGCTGCGCGCGAGGCTGGAGCGCGTGCTGGGCCGGCCCATTGAGGTGGGTCACTTCGGCGTGAGCGTCTGGAGCGGTCTGGCCCTCGAAGCCCACTACATCACCGTGGGCGAAGACCCGCGATTCGGCAGCGAATTTATTCTGCGCGCGGACCGGCTCTCTGCCGCTCCTCGGTGGCGGGCGCTGCTTCGCGGGCGGCTGGAGTTCGCGCGCTATAGTTTCGATCGCCCCAGCCTGAATCTGGTGCGGACTTCGGACGCGCATTGGAACTTCGAGGCTTGGATCGCGCCTTCGCGCCGCCCGGCAAACGCCGGCAATGTCTCCAGCGCTGAGCCGGTGGATTCGATTTCGATCAGCAATGGCAGAATCAATTTCAAGCGGGAAGCGGACAAGCTGCCGTTTGCTCTTTCCGCCGTGAATGGACGGATTTCTTCCACGCCTGACGGTCGGTGGAATCTCAATTTCGAGGCGCAGCCCCTGCGTGCGGGCGTTACCCTCCAGGACGCGGGAACACTTCGCTTCGCAGGATCGTTGACCCTCGCCGCCCTCACTGCTGCCGGTGCCGCGGCTCCCATCCTGCCCCGTGATCTCTCGCTGGAATGGAGGAGGGTATCGCTGTCCGATGCCTTGCGCCTCATTTCCGGCAACGACTACGGCGTGCGCGGCGCGCTCGAAGTCTCGCTGCACGGAGGCTATAGCCAGCCCGTGCCTGCCACATCCTCTGGCCCCGGCCAGTCTGAGGACGCAGCGAAGACTGCTGTGCCTTCACCGGCCTGGAAAGTTGTCGGCACAATTCGCATTGCTGACGTTCACCGCTGGGATATGCCCCTTCAGTCTGGGGCGCCGGCGCTCAATTTGAGATTCGACCTGGCAGGCTCCGCGGACCGCCGCGAGTGGCTGCTTCGCGAGATTGCGCTGGAGGCCCGGCGCTCGAAGCTAGGGGGCGCGGGGGAATTCCGGCTGGGCCAAGATGCGCGCGCATCGCTGCGCTTGGTTTCCGCCGGCATCCACTGGGACGATTTGTTGGCTTGGTATCGTGCGTTTCATCCGGGCGTGCGTCCGGGAAGTTCATTGGATGGTTACTTAGGTGCGGACGTTGCACTTCAGGGCTGGCCGGTCCGCATCGTGCATGCTGCTATCGCCACCAGTGGCGCGCGGCTGAATATCCCCGGTGAAGCCCGCCCAATTGAAATCAGGCGGGCCGTGCTGGAAGCGGATGCTAACGGGGCGCGCCTGGTGGAAACCCAGCTGGCTGGCGGCGCGGGCGACACTGGAATCCGGCTGGATGGGCGTGCCGCCTGGACACCCGGCATTCCGTTCGAGCTGAAACTGACCGGCGGGACGGCACGCCTCGCCGAATTTTCCGCCGCCTTCGCCGCCCTTGGCCTTTCTCACGCGGCGGACCCGCTGCACGCCAATGGCAGCGCATCCGCGAGGCTCTATTGGACGGGCACAATACGTCCGTGGCGTGCGGCCACAACCGGAAATGTAATCCTCGAAAATGTTGGCCTTTCCGGCGGCTTGCTGCGCAGCACAATCAACGTCGGCAAAGCGCGGCTCGATTTCCTCCCCGGCCGCCGGCGATTGCAGTTCACGGCAGTCAAAGCGTTTGAGGCCACGTGGGCCGGAACGCTCGGCGCTGCCACGCTTGCCGGACCTTGGGATTTTTCGCTGACTGCGGATCGCTTGAATCCCGCGCAGGTGATCCGGGGATTTGCCAATCAGCCGCCGGACGATTCGAGTTTGCTCTCGCGGATTCTTCCCGCTCAGGCTGCGGCCACTTTGGCCCTGGAATCGCCCCGCTGGCCGGATTGGCTGCGTGGTGAAGGCTCCCTGACCTCAAACCTGCTGGAACTTGGCCGTCTCGAATTGGCGCGTCTGACCGGCCGCCTGTCTGTCGGCGAACGGGAAATTACGCTCGAAGACGTCGTCGCCGGCGCCTATGGAGGTCGTCTCCGCGGCGATGTGCGCGCCGATTTCGGTGAGCTGCCGCACTACACCGTAAGGGCCGATTTTGACGGCTTAAGTGTGGCTTCCCTGGCAACAGTGGCCGTTTCCACCCGCGAGTGCTGCACCGGCACAGTTACTGGCCGTTTGGCGCTCAATGCAACCGGATGGACTCGCGAAGCGCTTCTGGCCAGCCTCTCTGGTGCGGGACACGTCGAGGTGCACTCCGGCGCCCTGCTCACTCTTGATCTGCCCGTCAGCATTAGCCAGCGCGCGGTCTTTCCCGGCCGTACAGCCATTCCGTCCTCCTCGGCCAACTTCACCTTTTCGGGTGGGCGCGTGCTACTCGATCACCTTGCCCTCGACTTGCCCGGACGCGAACTGGACGGCGGTGGAAGCGTGAGCTATCGAGGCGAACTGGATCTCCAAATCGTGTCGGGAATTGGACGCGTGGATGGCGAGACTCCCCCCGCCTCCGTGCGCGCAATTCGGGTCACCGGAACGCTTGCTACGCCCAAAGTGGCGCTGCCACGCTGACGATCGATTCGCTCCGGCCTGCGTGCTGTGCCTGGTTACGAGCGTCTGCGGCGGGTGCGTGGGCGCGCAGCCTCGCCGGACGCGGCGACTGACTCGGCCACAGCCGGGGAGCCCGGCAATCCCGCAGCGGCAGGCGCGTCCATCTCCACGGGCAGCGCGAAAAGTTCGCTCAAGCTCTTTTGTTTCAAGGCCCGGATCCGGTCGCGGACCTGTGCGGCGCGCTCGAACTCGAATTTTGCCGCCGCCTCACGCATCTGCGTCTCGAGCTGCGTGATGGCCTGTTGGAGCGCAGCCTCGTCCGCAATCGTGTCCAGCTCGGGCGCCTCAATCGGAACCGTCACGTAATCGGCTTCGACCACTGCGGCGAGGTGCATGTCCACGCCTTTCACGATGCTTTGCGGTGTAATCCCGTGCTCAGTGTTATACGCCAACTGTTTCGCACGCCGGCGGTTGGTTTCGTCGATGGCTTGTTGCATCGAACCCGTCATTCTGTCGGCGTAGAGAATCGCTTTTCCGCTGACGTGTCGCGCGGCCCGGCCCACGGTTTGAATCAATGCCGTAGCGCTGCGCAAGTAGCCTTCTTTGTCCGCGTCCAGAATGGCCACCAGCGAAACCTCCGGCAAGTCCAGTCCTTCGCGTAGCAGGTTGATTCCGATCAGCACATCAAATTCGCCGCGCCGCAGGTCCCGCAGGATGCGCACCCGCTCCAGCGTTTCCACCTCGGAATGCAGATAGCGGCAGCGCACGCTGATTTCCGTGAAGTACTGTGCCAGATCTTCCGCCATGCGTTTGGTCAGTGTGGTCACCAACACCCGTTCGTGGCGCTCGGTCCGTTTGCGGATTTCTTCCAGCAGGTCGTCCACCTGGCCGCGAACCGCACGCACCTCCACTTCCGGGTCCAGCAGGCCGGTCGGCCGGATCAATTGCTCGGCCACCACCCCGCCCGACTTCGTCAGCTCATAGGCCGCGGGAGTTGCGGAAACGTAGATGGTCTGGTTTGTGCGATGGTCAAACTCCTCGAAGGTAAGTGGACGGTTGTCCAGCGCCGACGGCATGCGGAAACCGTGCTCAACGAGCGTCTGTTTTCGCGAGCGGTCGCCGTGGTACATGCCGTGGAGCTGCGGTACGGTCTGGTGCGACTCGTCGATGAAAAGGAGATAGTCCTGCGGAATGTAGTCGAGCAGCGTCGGCGGCGCCTCCCCGGGCAGCCGGCCGGACATGTGGCGGGAATAGTTCTCCACGCCATGGCAGTACCCGATCGTGCGCATCATCTCCACATCGAACATCGTGCGCTGTGTCACCCGCTGCGCCTCGATGAATTTTCCCTGCTTCTCGAGCTCCGCCTTCCACCATTCCAGCTCCTCCAGAATGGTCTCGATGGCGCGGTCCTTCTGAGCCTGTGGCAGCACGTAGTGGGTCTTCGGGAAAATCGTGACCCGCGCGAGGTCTTCCGTCCCGGGACGAACCCTGCCGGTCAGCGGATCAATCTGGCGAAGCGAATCCACGTGGTCGCCCCAAAGCTCGATGCGGTACGCGAAATCGTCGTAGGCCGGCAGGATGTCGATTGTGTCGCCTCGCGCGCGGAATGAGCCCCGGCCCATCTCCTCCGTGCGCTCGTACTGGATTTCCACCAGTTTGCGCAGGATTTGCCCGCGAGCGATGGTCTGGCCCTTCTCCAGCGTCAGCAGCATCCCGTAATACGCGTCCGGCGAGCCGATGCCGTAGATGCAGGAAACGGAGGCGACGATCACCACGTCCCGCCGCTCGAATAGCGACCGTGTGGCGCTCATCCTCAGCTTGTCCAGTTCGTCGTTGATCGTGGCTTCTTTCTCGATGTACGTGTCTGTGGCCGGCACGTAGGCCTCCGGCTGGTAGTAGTCGTAGTAGCTGACGAAATATTCCACCGCGTTGTATGGAAAAAAGTGCCGGAATTCATGGTAGAGCTGCGCCGCCAGCGTCTTGTTGTGGGCCAGAACCAGCGTGGGCCGCTGGGTTTGCTCGATGATTTTCGCCATCGTAAACGTCTTGCCCGAGCCGGTAACCCCCAGCAGCACCTGATGGCGCTCTCCGGCCTCCAGCCCGTGCGAGAGCGTGGCGATGGCTTCCGGTTGGTCGCCCCGCGCTTCGTATTCGCTCACCAGTTTGAAGGGCATGGCTACAGTGCACCCCGGCGTGCCGCGCGCATCACGACATTATACCTCGGCTGTATAGTGGTTCCGGGAGCTGTCTCAAGGGCTCACGGTTTGGGGCCCGGAAATTCTTCCAGGTGGAATTCGCCACTGCCTCCGAAGTAAATCACGCATTCGCACTCTGGGACTGGACCTTTTACTGGCCCGGCTGATCGTCTAGCAGCAGGTGCGTTTCGTTCTTCGCGCGTCCGGCATAGCGGAACGGCATGCCGCCGTTTTCGTGGCGGATGCTCAGGTCCATCCATTCCTCGCTCGACTGTGTCACGCTCACCGTCCGGCCGGTGCGCAGCGACACGTACACCAGGCTCTCCCCGTGGCTGGTCCACTCGCCCGATGTGCGCAGCCCTTTTTTCCGGAACGCCTCGGGAGTCGCGTTCCTTTGTCCCGGTTTTTGACCCAGCGAAAATCGCATCAGCACCACGGCGCACTGCTCGCCGTCCGGCCTCTCCGCGTCGCAGGGCTCATCGCGCAGATACGTGGAAGTGGATTTGAGTTCGGTACCATTTAGCGGTGCCTCCGGCACTGGCTGGGTGTGCTCCCACGATTGTCCCGGCGCAGCGCCGGCGAGCGGAGCGCCCAGCCCCGCGCCCAGTTGCCCGAGCCAGGAGCGCGCCGCTTCCAGCGACCGCGCATCCTGCACCAACTCGTCGAGCCCCTTCATATACTCCACTTCGCCGTCCGGGCCGAACTGGAATTCGATGGAACGGCCCTCAAGATTTTTGTACGGGGCCAGCAGTTGCGCCGCGGAGGGATCGTAGGCGTCGCCCAGGACCTCCGCGGTGACCCGCTCGTATGTTGCCCGAAGCCGCAGCGGCGGGCGATCGGCCCCGGACGCGTGTGGCGTAGCCGCGGCCCTCGCGACCGGAATCGGAATCAGCGCTTCCAAGCGCAACGTCATCCCCGCGGAAACACCGAGTTCAATTGCTCCCTCGGGGTTTTGCACCGCGCCGCCCATCAGACTTTTCGTCTGCGAGCGAATGGACACTTGGTAGCGCACGCTGTCGCCCGGAGCGTAGTGCGGCGTGAGCACCACGGGCGCGTGGCTGGCGGCGGGGACCATCGCGCTCGGCTTCGTTTGTGCTGGAGCGGAGCACGCCGGCAACATCGCCCAGAGTGCAACGCTAGCGATGGCTGCCCGCTTCACATTCCTTCTCCACACAAGGTTCGATCTCCACCTGCAAGGAGAGAGTTGCCCGGGAACGCCGCGGCTGGCTCGTTCCCTCCACCGGAGGCAACTCCCGCACGGTTTCCCTGCGTGCTGAGCGTGAGGCAGCCAACACCCGGCCATCGTCGAGCGCGAGGGTGCTCAGCGAATCCCCTACAAACGTCTCCGTTCTGCTGTTGCCGTGCGGAGGACCTTCTCCCGCCTCTTTTTCTCGCAAGCGGGCGGAAGCACCGGCCGGATGTTCGAACACTCGGCCCGAGATTTCCTGTACCACATGCAGCCTCACCGTTGCGTGCTCTCCTGCGGCAGTTTCGAGCCACTCGTCTTTCTCTCTGGCCTGCACGGCGGTCCAATCCGCCATGTGGACTCGTCGCGGTTCCTGCCACGATTCGCCCAGCCGGATCGGGCGCGCTGGCAGCGTGGCTTGCGGGCGCAGCGCGTGGTTCAGCCAGGGAGTTAGGAGCGGCCGCCCGGATTCTTCGAGCTTTGGCGCTCCCTCCGTGGGGATATCCGTGGCCAGACCATTTGGTTTCACACGGAATTTGAGCGCGCGGTCGTGGGCCCACTCCGATGCCATCCGGTCCAGCGAGGCGGCCAGCTTCACGGTCTCCGCATCTTTGGCGTCAGACGGTTGGCTGTGCGCTGCCGCGCCAAACTTCTCCAGTTGCTCCTGAATCTGCGCCGTTCCGTCTGGCGCCACGCCCGCCACCCGCTCGGAGATGATCCAGCTGAGCTTCACTTCAGCCGAATGCTGCACAGCCTTTTCCGGCGCGCCGGCCTGTGCAGTCTCAAGGCCTTCGAGTTCGTTACGCACCGTTAGCCGCACGCGATAGCGCCATTCTTCGGCAGGATGGAAGGTGCGTCGCAGCGGTTTAGCCTGATCGGCGGGCAGGGTGGGCACGGGGCTCGCCTGCAGCGCCCAGAGCGAACCAAGCATCAGCAGGCATCGATAAAAGGTCGGCATCACCACATGGCTAGTATGACATGGAGAAGACGAGACTCGAATCTCGCAGCCTTGGCAGCCTGGACCGGATCCTATTCGCCCATGATCGGCTCGGAACTCCGGCATTCAATTCGAAGACGTGCCGCGCCTTTCCGCTGAAAAAGTGCGTGGCACCGTGCACAGAAGCTTAGGGAAGCCATCGCAAATCCCCCTCCCATCCGGCACAACGCCGGGTGATGTTGGTCACTGAACAGCCGACAGGGGAGGCATAGCTTCATTTTGGGATGGACGTTTTTCGGCACGCCCCCGGCGTGACGTCAGAAGGGGGCGAGGGAGGTTGAGATGGCCCTAACAGCTACAATGGAGGAAAGGACCAAAGAGAAGGTCCCCGCCAAGCAGTTGGTTTCTCTGTCGAGAATCATGGTTGCGACAGATTTTTCTGTCTTCTCGGATCAGGCGCTCGACCGTGCGCTGTCACTGGCGCGGCGCTTCAACTCGAAGATCTATTTGACTCACGTGATCACACTCGCGGGACATGGCGTGATGGAGGCCGAAGTCGGGGCACTTTCCCACGAACAGCTCTGGAACCTCGCCAAGCAAAGCGCTGGAAAAATCGAGGATTCCGGACGCCTGTCCGGCATATCTTATGAAGTGGTGATCGAAGAGGGAGCCCTGTGGCCCGCTCTGGAAAACTTGATCAAAAAGTACGACATCGACCTGCTCGTCCTGGGGACCCACGGAATGACCGGTGTGGTGAAGGTTGTGGCCGGTTCCTCGGCGGAACAGATTTTCCGGCAGGCGCGAATTCCAG
>DASPSB010000111.1:0-3315 GCA_035624135.1 Candidatus Acidiferrales bacterium
CTCAGGGTCCACACCGGAGAGCTCGCCGATGCGCACCCCCACTTTGATGGCGCGCGCGCCATTTCGCTGCGCCGACTCTTTTTGCACGCGCTCCAGGATCGACGCAGCTATCCCCAGCTCATGCACGGCTGGCTTCCTGGCTGTCCGTCTCGGTTTGCGCGGCGAGCTTCGCTGCTTCCTCGAGAATCGTCCCGGCAATCTCGTCAATGCGTGTGGCGATGGCCGGCGAGAGTTCCATTCCCATGCCCTGCAAAGGATCAATCGAGATTGTGAACAGCGTCACGTCGAGCGGTGCTCCCAGCAGATAAGCCGCATCGAGCAGATCCTTCAGGCCGATGTCGTGCGCCGTGAGGGCTGCCGGGTATTCGGAGGAAAACCGTGGCGTGAGCCGCCGCAGCGTGCCCGGCGGGTTCCCGTCGATGGTGGCATCGATGAGGATGATGCGCCCGGCCTGCTGCATCGGCTCGAGGAGCTGGAGGCTGCCGGTTCCTCCGTCGAGGCAGCGGGCATTCGCGGGCAGCGGCTTCGCGTCCAAGCGCCGCACCACGTACACGCCGGCGCCTTCGTCGCCCATCAACACATTGCCGATACCCAGGATGAGGACGTGCGCGCCGCTGTTCGCTCTATTTTTCACGCTCGAACTTCCAGCCGCCCACCATCGAGGACGTGGTCCCGCGTCCTTCAATGTAGTCGTGATAGAAGACCAAGTATACATGCACGAGCGTGAACAGGATGAAGAACCACATCATGGCGTGATGCCACTGGCGCACGCCGAAGTCCCCGCCCATCACCGGCGTAATCCAGGCAAACATCCGCGGCAGCCAGGAGTGGCTCATGCTGGAGTAGAGCGCGAAACCCGTCACGGCCTGGAACAGAAACGCCAGGAAGGAGAGAAAGTAGATGAAGCCGGCCAGGGCGTTGTGGCCGATGGAAATCAGACCGCGCACGCGCGTCTGCAGAACATCGATTTGCAGTACGTCGACCATCTCTCGCCACTGGTACTTCTTGAAGGGGATGAAGTTCGTCCACCGGGCATAGGCATTCCCCACAAACCCCCAGTAGATGCGAAACAGAAAGTTAAAAAAGAAAACAAACGAGGCCACGAAGTGGAGAAAGCGCACGGTGCCGAACCAATACTGTTGGTAGGCCTCGCTGGAATAGGAAATGCCGAGGGGGCGGCCGATCAGGTAGCCCGTTACACAGAGCACGACCACGCACAATGCGTTGAGCCAGTGGTAGAGGCGAACCGGAAATTCCCAGACGTACACCTGGCGAAAGGTGGCCGGCTGGGCCGGAGCAGCTTGTACGGCGGTGTTCGTAGCCATGGTCGCACCCTCAGTAGAAGGTCACCTGGTGAACATGCTTTCCATCCGGGTCGTATAGGTGGACGGCGCAGGCGATGCAAGGATCAAATGAGTGAATGGTGCGCAGGATCTCCACCGGCTCGTCGTTCTTGGCGATCTTGGTGCCGATCAGCGAGGCTTCGTACGCGGACCGCTGACCCTTGGCGTCCCGCGGGGAACCGTTCCAGGTGGTCGGAACCACCAGTTGGTAATTGTCGATCTTTCCCTCCTTGATGCGGATCCAATGCGCCAAGGCGCCGCGCGGCGCTTCGCTCAGGCCCACTCCTTCCGCAGTCGCCGGCCACGTCTCGGGATCCCACCGGTCTCGCGTGAAGGTGCTCGTGTGGCCGGCCTTGATCTCCGCGATCAGGTCGTCGTAGAACTCCTGCATCCAATGGACGACCAGGCGCGTTTCGAGGCCGCGCGCTGCGGTTCGTCCCAGCGTCGAGAACAGAGCCGTTACCGGCACATTGAGCCGCTGGAGCGCCTCGGTGACCACCTCTTTCACATCGGTCCGGCCACTCGCAAAGGAAACCAGGAGCCTGGCCAGCGGCCCGACTTCCATGGGCTGTTCTTTCCAGCGCGGGGTCTTGAGCCAGGAGTACTTGCCCTCGACCTCGAGCTGTTCATACGGCGGCTTCGGCCCGGTGAAATTGAATTCTGTTTCGCCGTCCCACGGATGCAGGCCGACGTTATCGCCGCCCGCGTATTTGTACCAGGAGTGCGCGATGTATTCCTTGAATTCCTGCGCGTCGCGGGCGTTGATGGGATGCACTTCGTTCAGGTTGCGGTCGAGGATGGCGCCGCGCGCGAACTTGAAGTATTCCGGCTGGCCGAATCCGCGCGTCGGCAAATCGCCGTAAGCCAGATAGTTCTTCAAACCGCCGCCGTACTCCGCCCAATCCTTGTAGAAGCCGGCGATAGCCACCAGGTCTGGCAGATAGACCTTCTCCACGAAATCGATCGCCTGCTTGATCAGGCTGCCCACGTAGTTCAATCGCTCAGTATTGACGGCGTTGACCTCTTCGATGTTGATGGAGCACGGAACGCCGCCGACTAGGTAGTTCGGATGCGGATTCTTGCCGCCGAAGATCGTGTGGATCTTTACGATCTCTTTCTGCCATTCCAGGGCCTCCAGGTAATGGGCCACGGCGAGCAGGTTGACTTCGGGCGGCAGCTTATACGCCGGATGGCCCCAATACCCGTTGGCGAAAATGCCGAGCTGCCCGCTCCCGACGAATGTCTTCAGCCGCGTCTGGAGATCCGCGAAGTATTTCGGCGAACTGTTGGGCCAGTCGGAGATGGACACCGCGATGCTGGAAGTCTTCTGCGGATCCGCTTTCAGGGCGCTGACCACGTCCACCCAGTCCAGGGCGTGCAGATGGTAGAAATGCACCACATGGTCCTGCACGTATTGCGTGCAGAACATCAGGTTGCGGATCAGTTCGGCGTTCTGCGGGACGGAAATCTTCAGCGCGTCCTCGACGGTACGAACGCTGGCGAGCGCGTGGACCGTGGTGCACACGCCGCAGGCGCGCTCGGTAAACGCCCAGGCATCGCGGGGATCGCGGCCCTTCAGAATCTTCTCGAATCCGCGGACCATGGTGCCGGAGCTGAACGCATCGGTGATCACTCCGTTTTCGACCACGGCCTCCACGCGCAAGTGGCCTTCGATGCGGGTGATGGGGTCAACAACGATTCTGGCCATGGCCGCTCACTCCTCTCGTTTCTGGTCAGTGACCGATTCCTGCCGCGTTTCTTCGATCACTGCGCGCTTGCGCACGTTGGTGCTGATGGCGTGCGCCGCCATGCCGCCGAGCGTGATCAATCCGACGGCCGTGCCGATGGTGTCCGCGGTGCTCTCGATTCCAAACCCGGGGAAGGAAGCCAGGTGCCGGTAGAACGGCCCGTTATCCCAGAAACCGGCTTCGCTGCAGCCGATGCATCCGTGGCCGGATTGAATGGGATAACT
>DASPSB010000399.1:0-2224 GCA_035624135.1 Candidatus Acidiferrales bacterium
AGGATTGCCCGATCATGACCGGCGGGAAACCGGTGATGGGCGTGGACGTGTGGGAGCACGCCTACTACCTGAAATATCAGAACCGGCGCGCGGAGTATCTTGAGGCGTGGTGGAACACGCTGGATTGGGACGCGATCAACGCGAATTACGCGGCGGCGAAGTAGTCGCACGCAGGCCTGGCCCAAGATCCAAGACGGCCCGCGCGAGGCGACTTGCGCGGGCCGTTTTGTTTATGGCCGGGGACAGAGGGGCGCGGCAAGCAGCGCCCCTAGGCGCGAAGGCCGGGGTACACTATGCCGTCCCTGGGGGTCGCCATGTTTCAACCTTTACTCACATCGCTGGAAGCGCTGGTGACGGCGCAGGTTTCGTTCCCGCAAGGCGGCTCGGTGATGGAACAGGTTGCGCTGCGCTGGCTGCACTTTGTGGCCGGGTTCGTGTGGCTGGGATTCCTCTATTTCTTCAATATCGTGATGACGCCGGGGATGAAGGAGCTGGACGCGCCGGTGCGGGCGCGCGCGTTTACGGCGCTCATGCCGAGGGCCATGACCTGGTTCCGCTGGTCGGCGTTTTGGGCGTGGCTCGCGGGGTTCCGCTACTTCATGATCTTGGCGAAAGAAGATGCGGTGAACGCGGGCGATCCCGGGCTGATGTGGAAATGGCTGGGAATCTGGTTCGGGGTGTGGCTGGTGGCTTACGTGCTGCTGCACGGGTTTCTGATGATGAGCGAAGGGCCGATGAAAAACGGGTGGGTGCTGGCGGTGGCGTCAACGATCGTGGTCGCCGGGGCGAGCTGGCTGGTGCTGGAATTGATTGCCGGGCCGGCGACGGGAAATCGCACACTTTCGATATCGGTCGGCGGCGGGCTGGGCACAATCATGTTGTTTCTGGTGTGGGGGATGGTGTGGCGCTGCCAAAAGCGGCTGATCGCGTGGCAACGAGCGGCGGCGGAACAGGGTGCGGCACCGCCTGCTGAGGCTGCGGTGGTTGCGCGGCGAGCATATCTGGCTTCGCGAATGGGATTCTGGCTGTCATTTCCGCTGCTGTTCTTCATGGCGGCCTCGGCGCACTTTCCGTTCTTGTCGGGAAGGTAGACGTCGGCGCGAGGCTGCCGGCCAGACCGCGGCACTACGGCTCGGTGCTGACCTCGACGATGGGCAGGTCCCAGTGGGCGAGCAGAATTTCGAAGCGCCGCTGCTCTTCGCGCTGGTAGATTTCCTGGTCTGGAAAGAGCTTGCGAATCAGGGCCTGTTCAGTGCCGGGGTCCTGCGAAGCTGCGAAATTTCTCCAGGTGATGGTGACGCGGTAGTCCCACCGGCCGTCCTCGGTGGTGTGATAGCGCGGCTTTTCCATTTCGAGCTGGGTGATGCGTCCTTCGGACTTGAGCGCGCGGAGCACGGGGAGATGGTTTTTCTTGAACAGCCGCAGCCATTCGTCGGCGTGTCCCCAGCTCGTCTTGTAGTAGTACTCGACGACGTAGGGAACGTCTTTGGCGGAATCGCGCGCGGAGGGCGCCTGCGCGCGAACTGCCGAAAATCCCGCAGCGATGAGCAGCGCGGCCAGAGTGAACGGCCAAGCGCTCCGGATTTTTCTTCCATCGACATGCATATCCCCAACCTCCCTGTACGGCCCGGCGGCGGACGCGCACTCCTGTAGTCGGAAGGATTCTACCTTTATTGCGGGCGAAGGGCGGCGCGCAGGATTTTTCGGGCTTTGGCTTCGAGCTGATCGTGGAAACGAGCGGCGGCGCGGCGGGCGCGCTCGAGCATCGAGGGATCGAGCATGAAGCCGCAACGATCGGCAAACGGGCCGAGATCGTTCTTTTTGCGCGAGGGAGCAGCACTCTGCGCGCGCTGGCACTGCATGTAGAGATCCAGATCGTGCCAGAAGCGGTCGAGCTGCTCCTGCCGCCAGCCCAGCAATTCCGCGAGATGCTCGTAGAACTCCACGCGGAAGCGGCGCAGCAGCGGATCTTCGCCGGAAGCGAGGGCGCGCACGGGGGTTCCTCCGGCGCGAAGAACGCGGGGAATATCGGCCTCGACGCGCGCCACCATGGCGAGCAGGCATTCGCGGTGGATCATGGAGACGAGCTCGGTGTACCGCGGCAGGTGCGCGGTGATGGCGGCGCGGCGGTTGCGTTCGGCGTAGTCGAGGATGAAGCGCGCGGCCAGGCCTCCGCCGCCGAGCGCGGCGCTCAGATGAAGCGCCACGGTGCACGCCGCGTCTT
>DASPSB010000431.1:0-7232 GCA_035624135.1 Candidatus Acidiferrales bacterium
GCCGAAGGTGCCCTACCGCGAAACCATCCGCGCGAAGGCCGACGCGGAAGGAAAACACAAGAAGCAGACGGGAGGGCGCGGACAATTCGGCGTGGCCCGCGTCCGCATGGAGCCGCTGGCCCGCGGGTCCGGCGTCGAGTTTGTGGACGATATTTTTGGAGGAGCGATTCCCCGCAACTTCATCCCCGCCGTGGAAAAGGGCCTTCGCGATGCCGCCGACCGCGGCTTCCTGGCTGGTTTTCCGGTGACCGATTTTCGCGCGGTGCTCTACGACGGGAAATATCACGACGTGGACTCTTCGGAACTGGCGTTCAAGCTGGCCGGTTCGAAGGCGTTCCGCGAGTGCATGAAGATGGCGCGGGCTTCGCTGCTCGAACCCATCATGAATATCGAGGTGTATGCGCCGGAACAGTTCCTGGGCGATATCGTCGGCGACCTTTCAGGAAGGCGCGGGCGCGTCAGCGGAAACGAGACGCGCGGCTCGAACGTGATTGTAAAAGGACAGGCGCCGCTGGCCGAGCTGTTGAGCTACGCGAACACATTGACCTCCATGACGCAAGGGCGCGCCAGCTACACCATGGAGTTCTCGCATTACGACTATGTGCCGGGCGAGCTGGCGCAGAAAATCATCGATCAGGCGAAGAAGGAGCGCGGAATCACAGAAGAAGAAGAGGAAGAATAGCAGCCGCGCCGCACGCAGCGGAATCCAATTTGGTTGTTGGGCGCCCGCCCGCAACCACATAGTCTATTCCCTCCTGACCGCGCCGGTTTGGCAATTCCCGCGAAAGGCTACAACCATGAAAAATGCAAAAAATCACTGGAAATCCGCCACGGTGGCGATTCACGCGGGAACGAACCGGCACGGCGTCAACGCGGAAGTCGGACTGCCGATCTCGCGAACGTCCAATTTCACGTTTCGCGATACGGAAGAAATGAAGCGCTGGGCCGAAGGAAAAAGCAAGGCATACATCTACACGCGCTACGGCAATCCCACTCTGTCCGTGGTGGAGAAAAAGCTGGCGGAGCTGGAAGGAGGCGAGGCGGCAATTGTCACCGCATCGGGAATGGCCGCGATTTCCAGCACGCTGCTCGCCCACCTGAGCGCGGGCGACGAGGTCATCGCTTCCACGCAACTCTACGGCGGGACGTACCGGCTGATGCGCGACACCTTTCCGCGCTTCGGAATCGTGGTGCGCCATGTGACTCCCGACCTCGCCGGAATCGAACGCCTGGTGACGCCGCGGACGCGCGTGCTCTATGTGGAATCCCCCACGAACCCCACGCTGCGAGTTGTGGATCTGGCAAAGGCGGCGGAATTCGCGCGGCGGCACGGGCTGGTGGCGATGGCGGACAACACGTTTGCGACGCCGCTCCTGCAGCGCCCGCTCGACCTCGGATTTCACGCCGTACTGCACAGCGCGACCAAATATCTGGGAGGGCATTCGGACATCATCGCGGGAGCTGCTGTCAGCAGCGCGGAGCTGATTGGCAAAGTGCGGGAAATGATCATCGAACTGGGCGGCTCGATGGACCCCGGAGCCGGTTTCCTTCTGGATCGCGGAATCAAGTCGCTGAGCGTGCGCGTGGCGAGGCACTCGGAAAACGCGATGGCCGTGGCGCGCTTCCTCGAAAAGCATCCGCGAGTCGCGCGCGTGCACTATCCGGGATTGAAATCGCATCCGGACCATGTCCTGGCGCGCAGGCAAATGAAGGCGTACGGCGGGATGCTGGCGTTCGACATGAAGGGCGGGCTGGCGGCGGCGCGGAGATTCTGCGACCGCGTGCGCGTCTTCCTCCTGGCGGCCAGCCTGGGTGGAGTGGAATCCCTGGTCGTGCTGCCCGCGTTCAGCTCGCACTACAACATGAGCGAAGCGGAACTGAAAATGGCCGGCGTAACGGCCGGAACTGTGCGGGTTTCCGTGGGCCTGGAAGATGCGGACGACCTGATCGCGGATCTGCGGCAGTCGCTGGCCTAGGTGTTCCTGCGATGAGCGTCGAGCGGCTGTCGGGAGGTGTGCCCCGGTTCGTGCCCTTTGCGGAATCCCGCGGCGAACGGAACAGCGGGGGCGTTTGTGCGGCTGGTGTTCAGCAATGAGGCTGCGGCGCGCCTACGCGGGCTGCGGGAGCGGGTGCAGCGATCGCTCTGAAGGGCAGAGGCCGCGGTCCGCACCGTCGAGTCGAGGCTCAGTAGGCGAAGAAAGGCCCGGTGAAGTTTCCTACCGTCTGTCCCTCGATGCACGTAAATACGCCCTTGCCGTAAAAGAAGGACAGCCCGTAGTCGAAGCCCAACCCCGGAGCGCCCGGGCCGCCGGCATTGTCGTAGGCCGCCAACGTAAAATTCGACGGTGTGCCCAGTGCGTCGAGGTCCGCGATGCTGAAATCGGCTGCTGCCTGGACTCCGTTGACCCCCTGAATCGTCGTCGAGAATTGTGCGGTCGTCGAGGGACAGTAGAACCCCGAATAATCGGTGCACGGCGGAAATCCCGGCGGGCTCAGGTCGAGGAAAAAGATCCCGTTCGAACCGGAGTCAAGAAAGCTATCGGCATAGTGCTGGCCGGTGTAAATCGCCGTGACAAAGCCGTTTGCGTCTGTGGTGATGACCTGCGCAGAATCCAATACGTTGTTGGCTTGGGTACCAATTCCAAAGATCAGTGTGCCGGTGGCCGTAGTGGCCCCGCTGGCGGAGATGCCGGGCAGGCTGATGAGCACGCCCTGATTGTCCTGCGGAAACAACGAGACGGGATGCTGGAGCTGGCTGGCCAGCGGCACAGTAGTGGCCGAGCAGATGTTACTGGGGCAGCTGTAATAGAAAGCAGGAACCGCGCTGGTCACACATGCCTGGCCGCAGTCCTGCTTGAACAATCCCACGCCGATCAAGCCGTTGGCGCCGAAGGCTTGCACGGTGTCCAGGTTTGGTCCGGTTGCGGTAGCGCAACTGGCAGGAGCCGACGCGAAACCAGTGGCCCCAATCACCTGGATAGGCACGCTGGATGCTTTCTCGCCGGCGATTTGAATGTCCGCAGTTTGCACAGGGCCGAACGCATAGCTCATGTCGGCAAACTGGACGCAATCCCCGAGAGGGTCACCGGAGCTGTTCGTGGCTTGGGGAAGTGCAATGCTCAATTGAGAGGCCTCAATTCGCATCCCTGTGGAGCCCGTATCCACTTGAATGTGGTCGATGGTCTGGCAATTCGTGGTGCTGCCGGGAACGCACAAGGTGACGCTGATGAAGGCCAAATTCACGTCGCCGCCCAGCGGGCCGGAATCCACTGTGAGCGGAACACTGTTGTTGGTAGTGCTGGTGGGGCCACCCGAAAGCGAGACCATTTGCATCGCCGGAGAGGCATTATCGGACAAATTGAGCGAAGCACTCTCCATGCCGGTGGTGGAGGGCTTGAAGGTGACCTGGACGGCGCAATTGGATCCCGCCGCAACGGAATTGGCGGTCGAACAAGTCGAGCTGAAGATCGAGAAGTCGGCGGCATTCGTGCCTGTAATGGCCGGATTGGCAGTGAACGTGAGCGAAGCGTTTCCATTATTGTCGAGCGTGACCGTCAAGGGAGAACTGGGGGTGCCTTGAGCGATAGGGCCGAAAAGTAATGACGCGGGCAGAAGTTCGACGATGGGCGCTGCGGCCGTCCCCGTTCCGGTCAGGGAAACCGATTGCATGGCGGGCGTAGCGTTATCCACAAAGGTAAGCGTGGCGGTTTCCGGGGCCATGGTCGAGGGGATGAACTCGAGATTGACCGCGCAACTCGAACCGCCGGGGACCGGATTCGCGGTGGAACAGGTGGAACTGGTTATGACGAAGTCGGCTGCGTTTGTCCCGCTCACTGCGGGATTGCTGGTGAACGTGAGCGGACCCTGTCCGGTGTTCATCAGGGTGGCCGTCCTGATCGAACTGGTGACGCCTTCGGGGACGGAGCCGAAGCTAACACTCATGGGCAGACTAACGGCGGGCGTCTGGCTCGTGGTGCCCGATTGCGCGGTACCGCTGCAACTGCTGATAACCACCATGCCGCCGACGAGAAGCAGCGCGGCGAGAGAAGGGCAGAGCACGCGCTGGAGGAAATCAGACCGAATCTTCATCGGATCATGTCCTTGGAAAAGTTTGAAGGCATGAGATCGGTGACGTATGCCCGTCCCCGGAAGGCGCGCATGCGGCCCCCGGAATCCACGACGAGCGATCCCGCCTCCACGTGCAGGGGGCCGTGGCGCCGAACGGACGAGGTGGAAGCCTGCTGGAAGGCAGTGAGATAGGAGCCCAGCAGGATAGAGAGGTCCGGCAGAGTCGGCCCTTCCCAAGCGACGGCGAACACCGTCCCGCCCGGCGAAACGTACTCGCGGATCACATGGCCGCTTTTGGTCGTGATCTCATGCAGCGTGTACGACTGGAAGGCGGTACGCCGAGACTGGCCAGCGAGGCGCTCACAATCCTGCTGGACCGATTGTTCCGACCCGCCCAGCGCCGCCCAGGCAGGGGAAGCAGCCAGGAGCAGGCCGAATATGATTCCCGAGCGAATTCTCATAGTTTGACTCCGCGGTGCAAGGCGACGATGACTGGACACCTGAGTATGTGGGGCAGGGCTAAACAAATTAGACGCTCGGGCGCGACCAGGTGTTGCCAATCGGGCAACGGGGCCGCCCTCGAATTTTCTCGCGAGATTGAGGACCAGGTGAATGCCATCCCGAGAACCGGACGGATCCCGTGTCGTTGACCCCGCATGGGGTGACAGGTAGAATCCGGAATCACACAGTCCGATCCAATAGCGGACCGCAAGCCAACCCGGGCAGGTCGATGGGAAGCAGGTCGTCCCTCGCCGCCAGGAATCCGGCCAATCCCATGAGATCGCCGCTACAATCCGTGATGTTTCCCGTTGCCATCGCCCTCATTTTGTCCTTCGCCGGCTGCGATGAGGGGGCCCGGATCGGCCAAGCGACGCGGGCGCCGCATCCCGCGGATGCCCTGCCTGCCGCCATAGAGATCCCTCTCCCGATTGTCGCGAGGGAAGCGCCGCCGGACATGTTGCTGCTCAACGCGAAATCCGGGGCTGCCCGGCTAGCCGAGGCCGTGGAGGCCGAGTTCGCGAAAGGCCAGCAGGATGCAGCAGCGGGCCGGGTGGATGCGGCACGAAGGGAGTATGACCGCGGAGCGGCGTGGCTGACAGGCAGCGGCTACGACCTGCACGCCGACCCGCGGCTCGAGGAACTGTACGGCCGCATCGTTGCCGCGCGGGAAGCGCTGGAGCTCAGCGCAGGAGGCACCGACAAGGGCTCCGGCGATTCTGTGAGCGCCGGCGCGCCTGAGGCTCCGATTGACGAAATCGCGGACCTGGCTCTGCCCGCGGACCCGCGGATGAAAGAAACCGCGGAGCGAGAGATGGCCGCTCTCAAACATGATTTGCCGCTGACGGTGACGGACCCGGTCGTGTCGTACATGAACTTTTTCGAGACGCCGCGTGGGCGGGCAATTGCCGCGCGCGGGCTGCGGCGGGCGGGACGATACCGGGAGATGATCGCTCGCGTGCTGCGCGAAGAGGGCCTGCCGCAGGATTTGATATACGTAGCGCAGGCGGAGAGTGCGTTCGAGCCCATGGCGCTCTCGCGTGCGCGGGCACTGGGAATCTGGCAGTTCGTGGCAGGGACGGGAGCCAGATACGGTCTGGACCACACCTGGTGGGTGGACGAGCGCCGCGACCCGGAAAAATCAACGCGCGCGGCGGCGCGGTATCTGCGCGATCTCTACGGAATGTTCGGGGACTGGTATCTGGCGCTGGCCGCGTACAACACGGGTGAAGCGAACGTGATGAAGGCGGTAGAGCGCACCGGTTATGCGGACTTTTGGGAGTTGCACCGGCGGAGCGCGCTGCCGCGGCAAACGCGCAATTACGTGCCCATCATCCTGGCGCTGGCGATGATCGCGAAGGATCCGGCCAGACACGGCATCGACGTCCAGCAGGACGAGCCGCTGGAGTGCGAAGGGGTGAAGCCGGGGCACCCGATTGACTTGCGGCTGGCGGCAGATGCCATCAATGAGAACGTGGAACTGCTGAAGGCATTGAACCCGCAACTGCTTCGGCTGGTGACGCCGTCGGATCCCGACTTTGTGCTGCTGCTGCCGAAGGGAACGGCGGAACAGTTCCGGTCTGAAATTGGGGCGATTCCCCCAGAAAAATGGCTGGCCTGGCGGCGTTACCAAGCCGCGGAGGGAGAAACGCTGGCGGCGCTCGCGCGGCGATTCAGCGTCACACCAGCAGCCATCGCTGAGGTGAACGGGATGGAACCCGGGACCGCGCTCCAGACGGGACAGCGGCTCACAATCCCCGCGAACCGGCCAGCGGCGACCGGATTGGGATTGCTTGTGCGCTATCGCGTTCGGCGAGGCGATACCATGGAACGGGTCGCACGACAGTTCGACGTAACGCCGGCAGACATAGCGCGTTGGAATGCTCCCCACGGAGCGATCCTGGTGGCGGGGACAACTCTTAAGATATATCCGGGGGGCCACCAATTGGTTGGGGCGAGCGCCGCGAAGACTTCCAAGGGTGGACAAACAAAGCAGTTAGCGAGCATTCCAAGAGAATCTGCCGGAGCGGCTGGGGGCTCTTCAACCCATCCAGTTGGCCCCGGAGAGACGCTCTGGTCGGTGGCGCGCGCCTATCGGATTACGGTTGAGGCGCTCCGGAGGGCGAATCCGTTTCTGAGCACACGGCCGCTGCGCGTGGGGGACATACTGAAGATTCCTCTGCCCGGAGCAGGGTAGCTGGCCGGAGTCCCGGCGAAAAGAGCCGGCGCCGAGCAGCGGCTTGACAAAGGAGCGGAAGTCCGCTTATATCCGCGAGGGCTGTCCACTGCCGGTTCTCATCCCTTTTTCCACGGAGGTAGAGATGTCTGACATCCTCGAGCACGACAAAGAGTTTCCATTCGAAGACGACGAGAACGCGATGGAGGGCGAGGATCTGGAGAGCGAAGAAGAGCGTGAAGAGGCCGTGGAGGAGGAGGAGCCAGCGCCGGAGAGCGAAGAGCGAGAGCCCGAGGAGCCAGCCCGCCGTCCCGAGCCTGCTCCGAAACGGAAAGCGCGGCACAAGGCCAAAGCAAAGCGCAAGGCCAAGCCGAAGCGCAAGAAGAAGGCTTCACGGAAACCCGCAAAGAGGAAGGCAAAGAAGGGGCGCAAGCGGCGGCGCTGAAAACTCTCGGAAGGGATGATTGGGCCCTCCGAAACTTGCCGCGAA
>DASPSB010000435.1:0-3441 GCA_035624135.1 Candidatus Acidiferrales bacterium
CCCGCGCCCTGGAAGCGAGTTGACCCCCATGCCCGCCGATACTTGCCCACTGTCATTCCGAGGCTCGGCCGATTTTGCCGGGCCGAGGAATCTGCTTTTTCCTTTCTGTGCCTCGACCTCAGAGACTGGGATGCCATGAAAGCGTTCATGCGCCTGCTCAGCTTCTTCCGCCGCCTGCCGCGCCGCGGCGAGCCTGACCGCGACCTCGACGCCGAAGTTTGGGCCCATCTCGACCTCCTCACCGAAGAGAAGATCCGCGAAGGCCTCGCGCCCGCGGAGGCCCGCCGCGCCGCACGCATCGAGCTCGGCGGCCTCGAACAGCTCAAAGAAGAAGTGCGCGCCGCACGCTCCGGCGCCTGGCTCGAACAGTTCTGGCAGGACGCGCGTTTCGGCGCCCGCCAGCTTCGCCGCAATCCCGGTTTCACCACCGTCGCCGTCCTTACTCTCGCTCTCGGGATCGGCGCCAATGCAGCGATATTCAGCATCATTAATGCAGTCCTCCTCCGGCCGCTCCCATTCGACGATTCCTCGCGCCTGGTCAGGCTCTTTCACGTCCCGCCGCAAAAGAGCTTTCCTGGGGTCACACGATTCTCTGTCTCCCCCGCCAATTTCATCGATTGGAAAGCGCAAGCGCACTCGTTCGAGGGCATGGCCCCCTATGGACTGTCGCAAGGGACCGTAACCGGCGGTGAGCGCGCGGAGCCGATTGTCGTCGGACGCCTCGCGCCCGACTTCTTCTCCCTGGTGCGCACGCCCGCCAGCCTCGGCCGTTTGTTCCGACCCGGCGAGGACCAGCCGGAGAGCGCTCCCGTCGTCGTGCTGAGCGATGCCTATTGGAAATCGCGCTTTGGCGCTGCGCCCGACGTGCTGGGGCGCGACATGATTGTCGATCACGTGCATTACACCGTTGTGGGCGTGATGCCTCCTGCGTTCAGCGTGCGGTCCTGGGGAGCCACTTCCGCACAGGTTTGGATTCCCCTGGTTTGGACAAGCGCCGACCGCGCCATCCGCGGCAATCACAACTTTAACGTGATTGCCCGCCTCAACGCCGGCGCGACTCTCCAGCAGTCACGCGCGGAAATGGACGCGATCTCCGCGCGCCTTGCGCGTGAATATCCCAACGAAAACATGAATTGGGGTGCGACGGTCGTCCCGCTCAGCGACCTGATCGTGGAAGGCGTTCGCAGCTCTCTCTGGATCTTGTTCGGCGCCGTCGGGTTTGTCCTGCTCATTGCCTGCGCCAACATCGCCAATCTCTCGCTCGCGCGCGCCCTGAGCCGGCGCAAGGAATTGGCCGTCCGTACCTCTCTCGGCGCGGACCGCAGCCATCTGGTGCGCCAGCTGCTTTGTGAAACCACTCTGGTGTCGCTGATCGGCGGACTGGCGGGCTACGGCTTGGCTCGGCTGGCAATCACTCTCGGCGCTTCGCTTCTCGAAAGCCAGCTTCCCGCCGGAATAAATGTAAATCTCGACGCACCTGTCCTCGCATTCACCCTCGCCGTCTCCATTGTGAGCGGCCTGGTGGCGGGCATTTGGCCGGCGCTCCGCGCCAGCAAGAGCGATTTGAACGAAGTTCTCAAGCAAGGACTCGGCCGCGCGGGTTCGATCTCCCATCAAGGCGTACGGCTGCCCCGCGCTTTCGCAGTCGTGCGCGGAAATCTCCGCACTCGCAACCTGCTCATCATGTGCGAAGTCGCTCTCTCTCTCATACTTCTCGCCGGGGCCGGATTGATGCTGCGGACCCTTGCGGTGCTGCGCGGCCTCGATCCGGGCTTCGACCCGGACAACGTCCTGGCCATGACGATTTCCATTCCACAACAGAAGTACGCGACATCAGCTCAGCAGAGCGCCTTCTATGACGAGCTTCTCCGCCGCGTCCGCGCCCTCCCTGCGGTTGAATCCGCCGCGTTTGTCGATTCGCTGCCGATGTCCGGTGGCTCGATGCAGCCGGTCACCCTCGATGGCCGCGCGCCGGCGAGCGCCCAAGATGAAACCGAACTTGCCGTGCGCAACGCGACTCCGCAGTACATCCGCACCGTGCGCATTCCCGTAAAGCGCGGTCGCGACTTCCGCGAAGACGACGACCACGCCCTCCTCATCAGCGAATCCCTGGCGCGCACCTACTGGCCAAATCAAGATCCCATCGCCCATCACATCTCATTCACATTTACCCCCGGCCCCGCATGGCAAGTCGTTGGAGTCGTGGGCGACGTGCCCGATGAGAGTTTGTCCACCCTCCGGCCCCGGCCCACCGTGTATCAATGGACTCGGGAGCGCCCGTGGACCTTTCTCCAACTCGTCGTCCGCACAAATGGCGACCCGCTCGCGCTCGCTCAACCAATTGTCGCCGCGCTCCGTCAGCTCGACCCCGAACAGCCTGCGCAGAACATCACCACCATGAGGCAAGTGGTCGATGCCTCGATCTCCTCACAACGCTTCGTGATGTGGCTTCTCTCTCTGTTTGCCGCCCTGGCGCTCCTTCTTGCCGGGTGCGGAATTTATGGCGTGCTTTCCTATGCAGTGCGCCAGCGCACCCGCGAAATCGGCATTCGCGCCGCGCTTGGCGCCCAGGTCGGCCGGATTCTGGCCATGGTTCTGGCCGATGCACTCAGGCCCGTCGCCCTCGGCATAATTCTCGGCCTGGCGGGCGCTTTCTCGCTTGGCTCGGTGCTCCAATCCTTTCTTTTTGGTGTGAAGCCCGCGGATGCCCCAACCCTGGCCGTTGTTTCGCTCCTGATCGTAATCACTGCGTGCCTGGCCAGTCTGGTGCCAGCGCTGCGTGCCAGCCGCGTGGACCCTCTGCAGGTCCTGCGCGAGGAATAGTTATGGTGGAATGATGAATCGCCTGAATTCGATCCTGCGAAACCTGCTCCGGCGCGCTCAGGTGGAAAGCGACCTCGACGCCGAAGTCCGCGCCCATCTCGATCTGCTCACCGAAGAAAAAATTCGCGAAGGCTTGCCCCCGGCTGAGGCTCGCCGCGCCGCCCGCATCGAGCTCGGCGGCCTCGAGCAGGTCAAAGAAGAAGTGCGCGATTCGCGCTCCGGCGTGTGGCTCGAACAGCTCTGGCAGGACGTCCGCTTCGGCGCGCGCATGCTCCACCGTAACCCCGGATTCACCGCCATGGCCGTCTTCACCCTTGCTTTCGGTATCGGCGCCAACACCGCGATCTTCTCGATCGTCAACACCGTCCTGCTTCGCCCGCTTCCCTACTCACATCCGGAGCGGCTCTTCCTGGTTCGTGAAATTGTCCCCCAGTGGGCAAAATTCGCTCCCTCGGTTGACGCCAATCTGCCCAACTTCCAAATTTGGCGTAAACAGGTCCACGCCTTTGAAGACGTGACCCTGGCAGAATCCACCAGCGCAATTCTCTCCGGCGTGGGCGACCCGGTCCGCATCCGCGGCGTGCGGGCATCCGCCAACCTCTTCTCGTTTCTCGGTGT
>DASPSB010000437.1:0-4718 GCA_035624135.1 Candidatus Acidiferrales bacterium
TGGTGCTGGCGGGGCGATACAACGGGCAGTTGCTGCTGGCGGATCTGCGCTCGAATTCGCCGTACAACACTTATGTTCACCGCGGGCTGCCGCCGGGGCCGATCGCGAATCCGGGGGCGGCGTCGCTGCGCGCGGCGCTCGCGCCGGCAGGGGGGGACTGGCTCTACTTTGTAGCCACCGGCGATGGGGGCCACGCGTTCAGCCGGACTCTCGCGGAGCACAACAAGAACGTGGCGAACTACCGGAAGAAGGAAGCGCAGGCGCGGCGGGAGGCGCGGGCCCATGCCGCGGGAAGACCGGCGCTATGAGCGGGCAGACGAAGAGCGCACGAGACGCGGCGCGAGAGCCGCGGCCGGAAGAAGAATTGGAACACCTCCTACGGTTCAGCACGCTGGACGAGGCGGAGGCCACGCTGCGGCGCCTCGATGGGCTGCTGCGCGACAGCCGAACAGTGGGGGATGCGGCGCGGGCGGAGCGAATTCTGGAGATTGGGCGAAAAGGACGGCGGCGAGCACAGATGATCGCGGGGAACCGAAGAGTTGCGGCTGAAAAGCGAGCGGAGAAAGAGGAGATTCGACAGTGGTTCCGGGTGTGGCTGGAAACGCCGGAGGCGTTTTTCGATTGGCTGGAGCTGAGGAAGCGATCGCCGGAGTTCGTGGAGAAGTTTGAAAAGAGTGACCGATGATTGGCAGGAGAAGCAGTGAGAGCGCAGCCGATCCCTGCATCGGGGCTGATAAGAGCGTTTGCGACACAACGACCGAGGTTCGGGAATGTTACTGCTAGAAGTGAGAACGATGGAGCTTGGAGAAGACGTGCGGGCGGTGGGACTGGAGCTGCGGGCCGAAGAGGATGCGGCGGCGAGCGGGGCGGAGTCTGCCGCAGTGTGGGCGCGGGTGCTGCCGGCTCTGGCGGGCGATGAGCCGTGGGCGATTGATTTTTTCAGCCATCTGAACCGGGTACGGGAATTCTGCGGGCGCCGCGCGATTGCCGCTCGGGAGGAGCCGGGGCAGGCGCTGGTGATTGCGGAGCCGGCGAGGGAACAACTGGAGGACTTGATTGCACGGTTCGAGAGAGAAACGTTTGGCGCACGCGCCGGGGAACGGCTGGAAGGGGGGGACGCGGAACTGGAGCGGGAATTGGTGCACCGGGGGCTCGATGCGTATCACCATGCTTACGGCCGCTATCTGTTCTGCGGGGTGTGCGAGTTTGCGGAGGGCTCGCTGGTGGTGCTGAGCGAAACGCTGGACGCCGAAGAGATTCTGGGGCGGGTGAAAGAGGCGGTGAAAGGAATGGAAGTGGAAGCGTTTCAGGCGGAGTGAGGAGTATGGACGGTGACTGAATTGGGATACGACCCCGCCTTTGCGGGATGGCCTACGAGAGGGAAACGGAAAGCTGGATTTCCGCCGTCTAAGCAGTAGAGTCAGCGAAACGCGGGTTCGGGACGTAGCCGGCGCAGTTCAAAGCGCGGGCTGGAGGCGCTCATGAGGACCCAGGGGTTGCTGCTGGCTACAACAATGCTCTTCGGAATGTGCAGCCTGCTTGTCCAGGCGCGAGCGCAGTCCAACGCAGCAGGGCATGGGACGAGCCCGACACCAGCAATGCAGGGGCAGACGCCAGAGACCTCTGACGAGGGGGCGCTGGCGCTGGGGAAAAAGATTTTTGTAGAACGATGCGCGAAATGCCACGGCGAGGACGGGAAGAAACCGGTGGGGGACGGATTGGCGCTGAGTGAACGAAAACTGAGCGACGAGGCCCTGACGAGGATGGTGCGAGGGCGGCTGAAGAGCTCGCCGGAGAGGGAGCAGAAGGCCGTGACGGCTTACATTCGCAGCATCCAGAAGAAATAATGGCAAGCGGGAAGCAAGCTTCCGGGCATCAATGCGGGTCCCTGCCGAGACGGAGCAGGCGAGAGCCCCGGGTGCACAGCGGCGGAAGTGGCCACGGGCGAACCGATCAAGATGCCGGGGGAGGCATGGCTCACGCGCAGGCCGCAAAGGAAGTGGTATAGAATTCGGCGCGTCGTAAAATTCACGAAAAGGAACTGCAATGAAGACACGCATTCGGGGGTGGCGGCGTTATACGCCACTGGTTTTGGCAAGCCTGCTCCTGGGCTGCATGTGGCGCACAGCGGCGGCGGAGGATACGACTTCGCTGCCTGCGCCGCCCGTGGCCAAGAAAGTTCCCAAAGTCAGCGAGATCAACGGCCAGACGATGGTGGACAACTATTTCTGGCTGCGGGACAAGCAGAATCCCGACGTGAGGGCGTATTTGGAAGCGGAAAACGCTTACACGGACGCGGTGATGAAACCGACCGAACCCCTGCAAAAGAGGCTGTACGACGAGATGCTGAGCCATATGAAGGAAACCGACGTAGAGGTTCCTTACAGAGAGGCGGGATACTTCTACTACGTGCGCACGGAGGCTGGGAAACAATACCCGATTCGTTGCCGCAAGAAGGGCAGCATGAATGCGCAGGAGGAAGTGCTGCTGGACGTAAACGAGCTGGCCAAAGGGCAGGCTTTCATGTCGCTGGGCGAATTTTCCGTGAGTGACGACGGCAACTGGCTGGCTTACACAACCGATAACACAGGCTTCCGGCAGTTCAGCCTCGCGGTCAAGGACTTGCGCACAGGGAAAGTGTTGGCCGATCACGCGGAGCGCGTGGGTTCCGTGGTATGGGCGAACGACAACAAGACGATTTTCTACACGGTGGAAGATGCAACCACAAAGCGGCAATACCGACTGTACCGCCATACTGCGGGAACGACGGGCAGCGATCCGCTCGTCTATGAGGAGCCGGACGAGCGCTTTGACGTGTTTGCCGACAAGACGCGAAGCCGAGCATGGATCTTCCTCGTCTCCGGCAGCCATACCACCACCGAAACGCGCTACATCCCTGCGGGCGAGCCACTGGCCGAATGGAAAGTGATGGAACCGCGGAGGCAGGACGTGGAGTACTACCCCGACCACCACGGCGATTTCTTCTATATCCGGGTGAACGACACCGGGCGGAACTTCCGGCTGGTCAAGACACCGGTCAATGCACCGGGCAGCAAAAACTGGCAGGAGGTGATTCCCGACCGCCCCGATGTGATGCTCACGGACACCGACTTCTTCAAGAATCACTACGTCCTGTACGAGCGGGAAAAGGGATTGCCACAGCTTCGGGTCTGCGACATGCGCACCGGCGAAACGCGGCACATTGAATTCCCCGAGGCCGCTTACATCGCCTATCCATACGTCAACCGCGAGTTCGACACCGTCAAGTTGCGTTACGGCTATCAGTCGTTCATCACTCCACAGTCTGTCTTCGAATACGACATGGTTACGGGCAGGTCAACGCTGCTCAAGGAAAAGGAAGTTCCCGGCGGGTACGACCGGACGCGTTATGCAGTTGAACGAATTTATGCGACGGCTACAGATGGTGTGAAGATTCCGATCTCCGTTCTGCACATGAAGGGAGCAAAGCTCGACGGCTCGGGCCCCCTTTATCTCACCGGGTACGGATCCTATGGCATCCCGATCGACATCAGCTTCAGCTCGAACCGGTTCAGCCTAGTGGATCGGGGAGTGGTTTACGCCGTGGCCCACATTCGGGGCGGCGGAGAGATGGGCAAGGCGTGGCACGATGCCGGGCGCATGATGAACAAGAAGACGACGTTTACGGACTTCATTGCATGCGCCGAGTATCTAGTGGCCCAGGGTTACGGATCGAAGGACCGGCTGGTGATCGAGGGCCGAAGCGCGGGCGGCTTGCTGATGGGCGCTGTGCTCAACATGCGGCCCGATCTGTTCCACGCCGCGCTGGTGGGCGTTCCGTTTGTGGACGTGATGAACACGATGCTGGACGAATCGCTGCCGCTGACTGTTCCCGAGTTCGAGGAATGGGGAAATCCCAAACAGCAGCCGGCCTTCGACTACATGCTCTCGTATTCTCCCTACGACAACATCGCCAACAAGCCGTACCCGAATATTCTCGTCCGGACGTCATTCAACGACAGCCAGGTGATGTATTGGGAGCCGGCAAAATATGTGGCCAAAATGCGCGCGGTACGGAGGGACCACAGCCTTCTAATCCTGAAAACCAACATGAAGCCGGCGGGGCATGGCGGAGCTTCCGGCCGGTATGACCGCCTGCGGGAAGCAGCGTTCGATTACGCGTTTATCCTGACGCAGATGGGCATTCGGGACTGAGCACGGCGGCGCTCAACCGATCCGCCGCAACAATCATTCGATTGGGACATCAGCATCCGAGCGCGGACCGCGGCGTTCGCCAGCGGGGGCGCCGGTGGTGATGTGGGGAATGCCGGCGTCGTTCATCATCTTGTTAAGATTGGCGAGATCTTCGTCCACGAGTTTTTTGACGGCGGTATGAGCGTCGCCGACGAGCTGGGCGATGGTGGCCAGTTCCGTCATCTGCTGCGACGTTGGAGCCGCCGAGTACCCTTCGATCGAACCCATCAGGCCGCCAATGCGCTGACCAAACGGGGGCGCCGTGTAGGTGAGCGGAGGCCCTGCGTTGCCCTGAGCCTGTTCAGGCGGGACGTACTTGCCGTGGATTTCGTCCACTTGCTTGGAGAGGGCTTCGGCAGCCTTCTGGACGTTCTCCGGAATCCTGGGTGCGCCGGGCTTTTTCCAGGCTTCCAGAGCGGCGGTGAGCGCGGTTTTCATGCCGACGACGGAAGCGCGGTCGCCATCCGCAGTCTTGCCCAGATCGT
>DASPSB010000008.1:0-5505 GCA_035624135.1 Candidatus Acidiferrales bacterium
GAGACCATTCTTTCCTACGCGCCCAAGTCGCCCGGCGCCGTCGAGTACCGCAAACTCGCACTGGAGGTCATCGATCGTGTCGAAGCGAATCGGTCTGCCCGTCACGCTGAAGATGCGGCATGACGCGCACTACGTAGAATCCCTCACCGCCTATTCGAGCGCCTCCATCGGACGGATGCTCCCGCTCGAAAAGGTCCAGCCGAATCCCGATCAGCCGCGCAAAACGCTCGGCGACCTCCGCGAGCTCACTGAATCCATCCGCGAGAAGGGAGTGCTCGAGCCGCTGCTCGTCCGCTTCAATCCCAAGGAGAATGCTTATTACATCATTTCCGGCGAGCGCCGCTATCACGCAGCGCGCGCCGCGGGCCTGCGCGAGGTTCCCTGCATCGAGAAGGCCGCCGACGACGCCGAATCGCTCGAAATCGCGCTGATTGAAAATCTCCAGCGCAAGGACCTCACTCCGTTCGAAGAAGCGGAAGGGCTGGCGCGCCTGGCCCAGCAATTCGATTACACGCACGACGAAATCGCGAAGAAAATTGGACGTTCCCGCGTCGGCGTCACGGAAACTCTCACGCTCTGCGCCATCACTCCGCCCGTGCGCAAAAAGTGTCTGGAGCGCGGCATCATTTCCAAGTCGCTGCTCTTGCAGGTAGCCCGACAGCCGAACGAAAAGAAGATGCTGGAGATGGTCGAACGCATCCTCCGCGGCGGAATGACTCGCGACGAAGCCCGCGCCGAGCGCCGCGCCGAATCGGCCGTGCCCGCGCGCCCGCGCCCCTTCCGTTTTCGCTACGAACCTGAGACCAAGGCCTTCCGCCTCCACATCGAATTCCAGAAGAGCCAGATTTCGAAGGCTGAGTTGGTACTTGCTCTTCGCGCTGTGCTCAGCGAGATAGAAAAAAGCTTGCAAGCGGAGTCCGACTCCGTATCCGCCGCCTAGGTGGCACAGGCTTTTAGCCTGTGCGCAGTTCCATCGGCTCAACCGCAAGAAGTGCAGCGGAGCGCGCCTGTGCTTGGCCCGCGGAACGGCGCTTTTCTTTTCCGGGACTAATTGATCCGAGAAATGGCCACGCCGTAGGGCTGGTTTCCGGCTGTGAACGGCGAGCCCATCACTTCCGTAAGCGTGCCGCTACTAGAATCGATGCTGTAGGCGGAAATGAGCCCGCATCCCTGATCGGCCACATAGAAAAAACGTCCCGTGGGGTCGATCGTGGCGTCGTTGGGTTCGGCTGCGCAATCCAGGTCATCCGTATTAATGAAGATGGGTGAACTGGAGATTTGCGCAGGCACTCCCGTAGCGGCGTTCAAATAGAATATCGAGATGCTGCTGCAACCGTAGTCGGCCACATAGAGGAACTGTCCCGAGGGGCCAATGGCTGCCCCGTAGGGTTCCGCGTTACATTCGCTGGGCGGTGGAATGGAGAAGGGCGAGCCCGAAACCGGCGTCAGCGCTCCGCTCGTGCTGTTCACGCTGTACACGGAGATAGTGCTGGTCCCATGGTTGGTCACGTACACAAAGTTTCCCGACGGCGCCACCACGATCGCAAAGGGCTGTATATCGATGTCCGGCGTTTCCTCGTCGCTGAATGGCGATCCGGAAATCGCCGTCAGCGCTCCCGTGGTGGCGTTGATCGTGAACCCGGCGATGTCGCCGGTCAGATGGTCGGTCACGTACAAAAACTTGCCCGAGGGATCGACGGTTATTTTCTGCGGCCCAGGCGCCTGTTCACTGCTGGACGACTGGATGGCAAACGGCGAGCCTGGAACCTGCGTCAAAGCTCCGCTCGTAGCGTTGACGGTGTATCCGGAAACGTTGTTGTCGTTGCGGTTGGCCGTGTACACGTACTCTCCCGAAGGATCCACAACGATTCCACGCGGTCCGGAGCCCCCGGCGAACGGCGACCCAGAAATCGGCGCCAGGGCTCCCGTGGAGGGATCGATGGTGTAGCCCGAGACTCCATTTCCGGCAGTCTCCCCCGTGCCCCCGTTGGCCACATAGAGGTACTTGCCGAACAGTTCCACGGCCGTCTGCCGCGGGCCGGTCGGCCCCGTGAACGGCGAGCCAGGCACTGCCGTCAGCGCTCCGCTGGAGTTGTCCACGGCGTACCCGGAAATGCTGTTGGAGCTTTGATTTCCCACGTAGGCGTATGCCGGAACGTCGCTCACCACCGTTTGCGGCGTGCAGCAGGCCACCGCAATCGCAGCCATCGCCAGCATGGCGAAAGTCGCAAGGACGCTCGACCATTTCGTGCCCATAACCCCTCCCCGTTCGAAAACCTTCGAGCGAACCCCTCTCCCCGGGATCGGAAGACCAGCCTGGACAGGAATCTTTATACCACTGAGGGCTTTCCTGATGAAGCAACTCATCGTCCGTTGGCCTTCCGCAGGCAGAGCCTGCTTGGGCGCCGCCCCGGGCTATAATCCCCTCCGCATGCAGCTCTCCCTGGCCCACGACGAGATGTTCCTGGCGCTGGTGAGCATGATCCAGGTGACGCGTCCCGCTCTGCTGAAGCCTGCCGGCGAGGGCTTCGACGTGGACGTCTCCCCGCTGCTCTCGCAAAAGGACATGAGCGACGACGAACGGCTGGTCCTTCGCCTCTATGGCGTTCTTTCCGCGGGCGCCGACAATCCCCGATTCACCTTTGATCTGACCAGCGCCGAAACCGACCGTCTCTCGCGCGCACTCATGCTGGTCGAATCCTCGCGCCAATGGCCCGCAGACGCGGTCGCTCTCAGCCGCTCGCTGCGCTCCCGCCTCCGCTGAAGGGCGCCGCGTGAGGTCTTTCCGTTCCCACCTTCGGGGCGAAGCTTCGCCACAGCACGATTCCGATCACCGCCCACAGCGCCAGTTGCAGGTACGGTGAGGCCAGCCATCCCACGACGGGATAAGATTCTGCCGTGCTCATTTGCGACAACATCCAGTTGACAGCTACGAGCGCGGCCGCCGGCAACGCCGAGTCCGACCGCATCGTGAGCCAAGCCAGCGGGTAACTGATCACCGCCCCGAAAAGAGCAGAACTCACGAGCGCGATTGCTCTACCGGCGTCGCCGCCCACCGGAAGCCAGTGGCCCGTCTGGAACATCATCCCCCAGAGAATCCCGAGCAGCACGATGCCGCGATGAAGTCCCAACCGTGAGATAAATCTGGGCAACGCGTATCCGCGCCAGGCCAGCTCGCTGAAGATTGCGGCCGCTGGAAATCGCAGCAAGTCCCATTGCCAGCGTCCTGGCCGCATGTAGTCCGCCCAGGCCGGGGCAAACTCGAAGTCGCGCGTATGAGTGGCCCATCCCAGACGCGCGCCGAGAAAAAACGCCAGTTTCAAGCTCCAATGAACCAGCAGCGGAAGCGCAATCGCCAGGCCGAGTATTCTCCAGCGCCGCGGGATGAGGAGCCTCGCCGATTCCCTCCATCGCTCGCTTCCCATCAGCCACACGGCAATCAGCGCGACGGGCACCGCCGCCAGCACCCGCCAGCTTCCGTTCGTGGCTTCGACAATCCAAAACTCGGGAACCCTCCCTCCAACAACAGCTCTCAGCGCTTTTTCGATAAGAGGAGTTCCAACCAGCGCCGCGAGGTACGCCATCGGCGTGGAAAGCACGAGCACGGCCCAGGTGAATCGCCGAATCGCGTCGCCGCCGTCACCCGCCGCTGTGGCCCGAGCATCCGGAAATCCGGCAGGAAGCGCCGTTCGTCCGCGCGCTACCTGCCACGCGGCCAAGCTCACGAGCGCCACACCGAGCAGTGCAGCGTGAAGGCCAACTCCCATCTCTTTCGAGAGAATGGCGAGCAGCACCGGGACATTCTTCACATGAAAGATGCTCGACTCCAGGCCGCCCTGATTCACGTCGAAAACCACGACGGCCGCACCCACCGCCGCGAACATCGCGGCGATCGACGGCAGGATTACGCACAGAAGCAGCCGACGGGCTGCTCGCGCTGCTCCCCAGCAGCCAATGAACAGTCCCGCGCCCCCAATCATCCAGAAGACGGCGAGAATGGCCCAGGCGAGCGCGTACACCAGAGAAGGCTTCGCGGTCAGTTGCAATTTGTTCACGCCTGCCCAGAGTTCCGCCGTGCCCAAGGGCGCGAAAGGTGGCCACCACGGCATCGATCCGGCCATGTAGAGCAGGTAGCATCCTGCGAGCAGGATCAACTGACCCCGATCGCGAGGAAACAGCGACCGGAGGAACGCGCCTAGCTGTCTGCTGCGATCCATTTCGTCAGACACCACCCTCTCGCCTTGAAACTCCGTTCCGTTCCCGGCATCCTAGTGCGTGGCACACTAAATGACCTACGACCTTATCTGCGTCGGCGCCGGCCCCACGGGACTGGCCTGCGCCATTGAAGCGAAGCGGGCCGGAATGAAACCGCTCGTGGTGGACAAAGGCTGCCTGTGCAACTCGCTGCTGCATTATCCGATCAACATGCTCTTCTTCACCACCGCGGAGCGCATGGAAATCGGCGACCTGCCCATGGCCATTGCCGGGGACAAGCCGACGCGCACCGAGGCGCTCAAGTATTACCGCAAAATGGCGGAGCATTACGGGCTGGAGGTGCGCCAGTTCGAAACCGTCGAAGAGATACACCGTGCGGATGGCGCATTCCGCGTGCGTACGCGGCATCCCAGCGGGGCGCCCGACGAGCACCGGAGCACGCGCGTGGTGATTGCCACAGGCTATTACGACATCCCCAAGCGGCTGCGCGTTCCGGGCGAAGAATTGCCGCACGTATCGCATTATTACACCGAGCCGCACTCCTACTGGCGCCGCAATGTTGTGGTCGTCGGGGCAGGGAACTCGGCGGCGGAGGCCGCGCTCGATTTGTTCCGCGCGGGCGCGCACGTAACGCTGGTGCACCGCGGGGCGCAGGTGAGCCGGCGAATCAAATACTGGTTGCTGCCGGACATCGAGAACCGCATCGCTGCCGGCGAAATCGAGGCGCATTTCGATTCCGTGGTGAGCCGGATCGAACCCGGCCACGTCCTCATCCGCCCCAGGCTGCCGGACGAGGTGGAACAGCGCAGCCCATGGCAGACGGACGATGCGCCCGGGGAGGCTGTGAAGGCCGGCCAGGCGATCCCGGCCGACGCCGTCTTCGCGCTTACGGGCTACCGGCCCGATTTTGCGTTCCTGATGCGGCAGGGCATCGAGCTTGATCCCGCCACGCAGAAACCAAAGGTAAACGAGCAAACACTCGAGACCAATGTGCCCGGGCTCTACGTTGCCGGTGTGATTGTGGGCGGGGAACACACGAGCGAAATTTTCATCGAGAACGGCCGCTTCCACGGCAAGCAGATTGTCTCGTCGTTCGGCTAGCCCAATTGTTCGTGCGGCGGCGGAGTGCTGCGAGCCGTCACTCTCGTTCCCCGCTTGGCCGGGTCATCGAGAAGGCGGAAGACGAAACGGCCCGGTGAATCGCCGGGGACCAGCCGTTCGTCGCTGCGATCCTTATTGGTGGTGCAGGCCGCAGGGAATCACGGCAGCATCCGACCGCGGACCCAGGTG
>DASPSB010000011.1:0-3817 GCA_035624135.1 Candidatus Acidiferrales bacterium
CTCTTCCTGCTTGGGCCCGAAGGAACAGGCAAATTTGGAGCCGTGCGCGAATTTCTGAAGAAGCGGGCTGCTTCTGAGCCCACGCCCGACGAATGGAGCTATGTCAACGATTTCGAAAATCCGAAGGTGCCACGCGCGCTCCGCCTCCCGCCAGGCCGCGGTGTTCTGCTCCGCGACGACATCAACCGGCTGTTGGAAAACATTCGCTCGGCCATCCCTTCGGCATTTGAAAGCGACACGTACACGGCGCGCAAGCGTGTGATCGAACAAGAGGTGAAGGAACGGCAGCAAAACGCCCTGGACGAAGTCCGTAAGGAGGCGGACGACAAAGGCGTCGCGTTGGTGCAAACCCCAACGGGAGTGGTGCTTGCCCCGACCCGCAACGGCCAGGTCCTCAGTCCGGAGGAATTCGACCGGCTGGAAGAATCGGAAAATAAGCGGGCGGAAGCGGAAATTGTGAAGATGCAGGACAAGCTTCAGTCCGCATTGCGCCTGATGCCGAAGTACGAGCAGGAGGGCCGGGAAAAGCTCCGCGAACTGAACCGGGAAGTGGCTATCTTTGCCGTCGGGCACCTCATTGATGAGCTGAAGAAGAAGTACCTCGATCTGCCCAATGTCGCCGCCTTCCTTCACGAGGTGCAGGAAGACATCAGCGAAAACGTGGACGAAATCCTGGCGCCACCGGAGCATCCGCTGGCCAGCCTACTGGGAGTCATGTCACCTGCTCCCTCCAAAGGTCTCGCATCTCTCCGGCGCTACCAGGTCAACGTGCTGGTGGACCATAGCGGCAAAGAAGGAGCCCCGCTGGTTTTCGAGGATCATCCCACCTACCAGAATCTCGTGGGTCAGGTGGAATATGTCTCCCATCTGGGCGCGCTATCCACGGATTTCACGCTGATCCGGCCGGGAGCGCTGCACCGGGCCAACGGCGGCTACCTGCTTCTCGATGCGCACAAGCTGCTCCTGCAGCCGTATGCCTGGGAAGCGCTCAAACGGTGCCTGCAAACTTCGCAAATCCGCATTGAATCGTTGGGGCAGATCCTCAGTCTGGTGAGCACGGTGTCACTCGAGCCGCAGCCGGTGGCTCTGGATGTGAAAGTCGTTCTGATCGGGGAACGCGTTCTCTATTACCTGCTCTGCCAGTTCGATCCGGATTTCAGCGAGTTGTTCAAGGTGGCCGCGGACTTTGAAGAGCGAATCGACCGGAACGCCGAGACGGATTTTCTCTATGCCCTCAGGGTCGGAACGGTCGCCCGGAGAGAAAACCTCCTCCCGTTCGACCGGGGCGCGGTCTGCCGGGTGGTCGAGCAGTGTGCCCGCATGGCCGGGGATTCTCAGAAAGTTCTGGCGCGCCGCCGGCCGGTCGCAGATTTGCTCCGCGAAGCCGATTATCGGGCGCGCGAGGCCTCCCATTCCGTGGTGGGTGCCGAGGATGTGCAGCGCGCCATTGACGCGCAGATTCATCGCGCTGACCGTCTTCGCAGCCGGCTAATCGAGGAAACGCTGCGCGGGACGATCCTGATTGACACCCAGGGAGAGCGCACCGGACAGGTGAACGGAATTTCCGTCCTTGATCTGGGCCAATTCGCCTTCGGACATCCCAGCCGCATCACTGCGCGCGTGCGGTTGGGCAAAGGTGAAGTAATCGATATCGAGCGTGAAGTGGAACTGAGCGGCCCCATTCACTCGAAGGGCGTGCTCATCCTGTCCGGCTTTCTCGGGGCCCGCTATGCCCCGGACCGCCCGCTTTCTCTCTCGGCGAGTCTGGTCTTCGAGCAGTCCTACGGTACGGTGGAAGGAGACAGCGCATCTTCCGCGGAACTGTTCGCGCTGCTCTCCGCCCTCGCCGAACTTCCTGTCCGCCAGTCTTTGGCCGTCACCGGCTCCGTCAATCAGCTTGGGCAAATCCAGGCCATCGGCGGAGTAAACGAGAAAATTGAAGGCTTCTTCGATGTGTGCAAGGCGCGCGGACTTACCGGCGAGCAAGGAGTGATCATCCCGACTTCCAACGTCCGCCATCTAATGCTGCGGCGCGACGTGGTTGATGCCGTGCGCACCGGAAGGTTTCAAATCTATGCCGTGGAGACGATTGACCAGGGCATCGAAATCCTCACCGGCGTGCCTGCAGGCGAACGCGAATCGGATGGAAAGTTTCCCGAGGGCAGCGTCAACGCCAGGGTCGAGGCGCGCCTGATAGATTTTGCCGAGAAACGCCAGGCCGCATCGCAGCCGGCCAAGGCCGGGAGCGAAACATGAGCAAGAGCGGCCGTGCTTCCCCGACCAGGCGGGTGCTTGTGGCGCTGGATGCGTCGCCACAAAGCTTGGGCGCCCTGGAAGCAGCCGCAGAATTCGCAGCTCGAATGCAGGCGGAGCTCGCCGGGTTATTTGTGGAGGACGTGGAGCTGCTTCGCCTGGCGGATTCTCCTCAGGCCCGCGAGGTGCTGCTGCCCTCAGCAACGGTTGTTCGCCTGGAGCGAGCGCAGATGGAGTCCAAACTGAGGGCGCATTCGGAGAGGGCGCGAACCGCTCTAGCCAGCGCTGCCAATCGCGCGCGGGTCCCCTGGTCCTTCCGGACGGCGCGGGGCCATGTCGCCTCGGAAATCCTGGCTGCGGTCGCAGAGGCGGATTTGCTGGCCATGGTCACAGCAGGCTGCTCCCTGGGGAGGCACTTTCGATTCGGCTCGGCCGCCCTCGAGCTGGCGGAAAACGCGCTGCCTGTCCTGCTCCTCCGTGCACGCGGGACGCAGCCTCACGGCCATTTGATGGTCCTCTACGACGGCTCTCCAGCGGCCAGGCAAAGACTTTCCATTGCAGCGGAACTGGCCGGTGCAGCTACAAATCGCATCACTGTCTTGATCGCCGAGGCAGACCAGAGAAAAGTCGAACAGATGCAGGGTGAATTGGAAGCCCTGCTAGCCGGTGCGGGCGTTGAGGTTCGCTACCGTTCGTTCGATCCGGAGGATGAGGCGGCTCTGCTGCACGCTCTCAAGGCAGAACGAGCCGGTGTTCTCGTTCTGCCGGGACGCGAGTTCTTCGACAAGCTTCGCGAGCTCGAGGCGTTTTTAGGTGAAAGTGAAACGTCTCTGCTCCTGTGTGGCCGAATAGCGCCCCAGGAAAAGTAAATCGGCGACTCCGTGGTGAGCGATTCTGGCGGTACCGGGAATCTCAGAGATCCACCGTAGCGAAGAACACGGACGGGGGAACTGGTAGCGGTACCGGGAATCGAACCCGGGTTTCCAGATTGAGAATCTGGCGTCCTAACCCCTAGACGATACCGCCATCCGCGAAGCGGGAACTGCCCGCATGTCCTGTATCTGGAGATCCTACCCAGCAGTTTGAAGCCCAAATAGTATAGCAGGGACGCGCAAAGCCGGCGCCCAGGCCAGCCCGGAGCAAGGCGGCGAGAGCATCAGCCCTTGTATTCCACGCCCAGGCCCGCGAGCTTGGCGCGAAGGCCGTAAATATCGAGACCAAGCTCACCCGAACGGAGGCGCTCGCGTGTTCGTTCTTCTTTGGCTTGGCGCTGTTCCCCCAGTTCCGCGACTTCTGCGGCGCGGGCGCGCGGCACCACCACCACACCATCCTGATCGCCGATGATTACGTCACCGGGATGAACGATCGCCCCAGCGCAAACCACGTCCACGTTCACTGACCCTGCTGTCTCTTTCACTGTTCCCTGCGCAGAAATGGCGCGTGACCACACGGGGAAATTCATCTCTGTAAGCCTTGCGATGTCGCGCGAGCCCGCATCAATCACCAAGCCGGCTACGCCGTGGGCACGCAGCGATGTGGCCAGCAGCTCGCCGAACATGCCGTC
>DASPSB010000016.1:0-5958 GCA_035624135.1 Candidatus Acidiferrales bacterium
GCGCGACTTTGCGCTGTGGAAGGCGCCGAAGCCGGGCGAGCATTTCTGGGAGACGCGGATCGGGCCGGGGCGACCGGGATGGCATCTGGAGTGTTCGGCAATGTCCATGTACTACCTGGGCGAGACGTTAGACATTCATACGGGTGGAATCGATCTGGCGTTTCCGCATCACGAGAACGAGATTGCGCAGAGCGAAGGGGCGACCGGGAAACCGTTCGTGCGCTATTGGCTGCACGCGGAGCATCTGCTGGTGGACGGCGAGAAGATGTCGAAGTCGCTGGGAAACTTCTACACGCTGCGGGACCTGTTCGCGAAGGGCCACAAACCGTCGTCGATTCGCTACCTGCTGGCTTCGGTGCCGTACCGGCGGCAATTGAACTTCACGATGGACGGATTGCAGCAGGCGGCGAGCTCGGTGGAGCGGCTGAGGAATTTCGCGGCGCGGCTGAAAGCGGAGAAGTTCCCGGCGGGCGAGACGCGGGCGATGGCGGCCCGCGCGGCGGAGGCTGCCGCACAATTCGAAGCCGGACTCGCGGACGACCTGAACACGGCACAGGCGCTCGCGGCGATCTTCGATCTGGTACGCGACGCGAACACAGCGATGGATCGCGGCGAATTCCGGACCAGCGACGCGGGGCCAGTGCTGGAGGCATTGGCGAAATTCGACCGGATCTTCGCGGTGTTAGAGGATCAGGACGCGGCGCGGCTGCACGTGCTGGGTTACGGGCCGGCAAGCGCTGAGATTGCGGATGCCGAAGTCGAAAAGCGGATCGCCGAACGGCAGGCAGCGCGTGCGCGGCGGGACTTTACTGCTTCAGACCGCATACGTCAGGAACTTCTGGAACGTGGTATTATGTTAGAGGACATGCGCGACGGCACTGTCCGCTGGAAACGCAGGTGAACCGCGTGATGCACAACCCGCAGCCCAGCTTGGCACGGCCCAACCTTTTCGGCGTCGATTTATAAGCATTTTCCATCCGCTGTCTTCCCTTTCCGTCCATCCGTCCGCCCAGTCGGACCCCACTCCCGTCCCGAACACTCGAGACGGGACCTCGAGGAAACGGAGAATGCCATGCTGGAAGTGAAAACCGAAGGAACGATTGAAACGAAGACGCCGCGGCTGGTCACGCCGCTGCCGGGGCCGGAAGCGCGCCGGATACTGAAGCTCGACCAACGCTACGTCTCGCCATCGTACACGCGGGATTACCCGCTGGTGGCGAAGATGGGCCGCGGGGCCATGATCGAGGACGTGGACGGCAATATTTTCCTGGATTACGCCGCAGGCATCGCCGTGTGCGCGACTGGCCACTGCCATCCGGAAGTTGTGGCCGCGATTCAGAAGCAGGCTGCCGAGCTCATCCACATTTCCGGCACGGATTTTTATTATTCGCGGCTGGTGGAGCTGGCGGAGAAGCTAGCGTCAATCGGGCTGGGCGATGAACCGAAGCGCGTCCATTTCGGCAATTCGGGCGCGGAGGCCATCGAGGCGGCCATCAAGCTGGCCAAATACCATACGAAGCGCGACAAACTCGTAGCATTTCACGGGTCCTTCCATGGGCGCACGATGGGCGCGCTATCGCTGACGGCGAGCCGCGCGGTGCAGCGCAAAGGATTTGGGACGCTGCTGGCGGGCGTGTTCCACATGCCGTTTCCGGACACGTACCGCGGCACGTACGGCATCCGCCCCGAGCACGCCTCGGCGGATTGCCTAAGCTATCTGGAGAACGAGCTGTTCCGCCGACGCGTGGACCCGGAAGAGGTGGCTGCGATTTTCATCGAGCCCATTCAGGGCGAGGGCGGGTACATCATGGCGCCGCCCGAATTCCTGCAGGGGTTGCAGAGGATTTGCCGGAAGCACGGAATTCTGCTGGTGACGGACGAAGTGCAGTGTGGGATGGGGCGCACGGGCAAATTCTGGGCGTCGGAATTCGCGGGGATCGAGCCGGACATCATCTGCACGGCCAAGGGGATCGCGTCGGGGATGCCGCTGAGCGCCATCATCGCGCGCGCGAGCGTGATGGATTGGCCGCCCGGAGCGCACGCGTCAACCTTCGGCGGCAATCCGGTGTGTATTGCGGCGTCGCTGGCCACCATCCGGCTGCTCGAAACGCAATACATGGCCAACGCTGCCCGAATGGGCGACTACATCATGAAGCGCACTGCGGACTGGCGGCAGACGTTTCGTACGGTGGGAGATATCCGCGGGCGGGGATTGATGATCGGGATCGAATTCGTGCGCGACAAAACAACAAAAGAAAAGGCACCGGAAGTGAGGAACCAGATCGTGCAGATGGCATTCCAGAAGGGGTTGATCGTGCTGCCCTCGGGAGACACGACATTGCGAATCTCTCCGCCACTGCTGATTGATGAGGAGCAGACGGATTTTGCGTTCGATACGCTGGAGTCCATTATTCGAGGCATCGAGAAGGCGTAGAGCCTTTCCAACGAGGAAAACCGCGGGGCGCGGAGTTTCGGGATGCCCGCGCGACGGAAGCTCAGGGCGAGAGGCGGAAGCGCTTCTCGCCGTCTGTTTGTTGGGCTAGTTTTTGGGCTGGCCTTTCAGGTAGCGGTCGAACCAGGCTACCATTCGTGTGATCGCGTCGATCTGGTTTTCGCGTTTGGCGAAGCCGTGACCCTCCTGTGGGTAGAAGTGCGAGTCCACTGGCCTGCCGATTTCCTTGTAAATGGACACAACCTGTTCCGCTTCCTCCTTCGGCACACGGATGTCGTTCTCGCCCTGGAGGACCAGCAGCGGCGCTTTGGCGTCGCGGAGGTATTTGATGGGCGAGGCATTTTCGTAGATGGCGCGGTCTTTTTCTGGATCGCCGAGCAGCGACTTTTCGTATTCCTGGAGCAGAGGATCCTCGTGCTGCAGCATAGTGAACCAGTTAATGATGCCGTACTGCTCGACGGCGGCGGCCCACACCTCGGGCTTTTTGCCGATGGCCATCAGCGTCATGTAGCCGCCATAAGAGCCGCCGGTGATGCCGATCTTTTTCGAGTCTACGTAGCCGGTGGCGATCAGGAAATTGGCTCCCGCCACTTCGTCTTCAAGGTCGCCGCCGCCGAGATCCTTCACATTCGCGTTCTGAAAGGCGAGGCCATAGCCAGTGGACCCGCGCACGTTGGGGGCAATCACCATGTAGCCGCGGGAGACGAGCGCGATAACGGAGCGATTGAAGGAGTCAAGGGTCTGCCCGGTGGGGCCTCCGTGCGGGAGGACGATGGCCGGATTGGAGCCGTCGCGCTTAAGGTTGTAGGGCACCCACAGAAACGCGCTGATGACCATGCCGTCGAAACTTTTGTAATGGATGATCTGCGATGGCGGAATCTTGGCGGCGAGCAGGCTGCCAACGGCGGAATAGCTGAGCTGGCGCGCATGTTTTGAAGCGATGTCGTACACCCAGAGCTCGGTGACTTCCGTGGAGCTTTGATGGCGGAGCAGCAGGCTGCGGCCGTCGGGCGAGAAAGGCGATGGATCGCCTGCGAAGACGTTGAGTCCGGAAGGGAAGTTGAACTTTTGGCTGCGGCCGGTGGAAGTATCGGCCAGATAAGCGTCCGAGCGGCCGTCTTCGTTGATCACATAGGTGAACTTTGTCCCGTCGGGCGAGAAGGCATCCGGCGCGGCGTCCCACTGCGTGTCGGTGACCCATCTCAGCTTTTTCGTCGAGAGATCGAGCAGAGCGATATTGGGATAGCCGCCCGGGCGGTCGGCGGAGATGAGCAGTTGCTTGCCGTCCGGACTGATGGCGCTTGCGGCGAAGCGCGAATCTCCTACGTGGGGCGTGAGTTCCTCTTTTTGGCCGGTGGCTACGTCGATGCAGAAAATGCTCGAGTCATTGCCCCGCGGAATTCCGCGAGTTGCATAGATGAACTTGGAGTCGGGACTCCAAGTGGCACGGCTCCAGACGTGATCTTTGGATGGCTCCCGGGTGAGATTTGTGGCGGTGCCGGATTTCCAGTCCAAAAGCGCAATATCGACAGTCGAAGCAGTTTTTGGTTTGTAGCCGATGGCCAGCAATTTTCCGTCGGGCGAAAAGAGCGGATCCGTTTCCGAGATGTCATCGGTGTTGGTGAGATTTTTCGCGGGGCCACCGGCTTCAGGGATGGCGTAAATGTCGTAGAGTTCGGCGCCGCCGCGGTCAGATTGATAGAGGATGAATTTTCCATCGGGCGACCAGATGGCGTTGCTCTGGCGGTCGTCGGACTGAGCGAGCTGGATGGGCCAGCCGCTAGCGGAATTAACTTTCCAGAGATTCAGCCGACCCGTAAAATTCGAGGTGAAAACGATTTCTTTTCCGTCAGGCGACCAAGCGCCTCCGCCGGTGGTTCGAGTGTAAAAGAGATCGGCGATGGGCACGGGGCCGGCGCCGGCCATCGCATCAGAAGTGATGGAATTGGGGTCCGTGATGGCGCGCGTAGTCGGGGAAGCAGTGGAGAGCGAGACGAGCGCGACTGCCAGCGCCACGAGATTCGTTCGAATGCGCACGGGTGCCTCCAGAGGAGCGCCATCTTAGAAGGAGTGGCGGTCGCGGTCAAATTCAGGCTGTGACTGGTGGAGGGAACGCCGATTTTCTCGCGCCTAATTTTCGGACTGGTTGAGTTCGCCGCCCGCAAAGGTCTCTACGACGGCGCTTCCATGTCAGGCGGAACTGCCGCCGAGCGGCGCAAGGAGATTCGTCGTCGGACCGGAGTTCGCGGCGAGACCTATGCCTACTGGTACCTGCGGCGGCATGGATACACTTTAATTGCGAAGAACTACCGCGTGGCGGGAGTGAAAGGCGAAATCGACTTGGTGGGCTACGACGGGAAGGTGCTGGCATTTGTAGAGGTGAAGACGCGACGAATGGAGAAAGAGGACGATATTCCGCCCGAAGAAAATGTGACATTCGGAAAACGGGAGGCGCTGGCACGGATGGCGCGGCAGTTTCTGCGCGACTGGCGTTTGAAGGATGTGCCGTGGCGGATTGACTTGCTGGCGATTGAAAACCGGCCCAATCAGCAGCCGGTGGTGCGATTGCACAAGGATGCGATAAGGCAGTCAGGGCCGAGGAAGAGGAGCTAGGAGGATGGGGGAAATAAGCGTCAGATTCCGGGCGCTCCATGGCGAGTGCGACGCGCGAACTGGCGGCGATAATTGGCTATTTCTTGCGCGTGTAGGTGGTTTCCTGAAATGTATTTGGCTTGCCGTCGGCGCCGGTCATGGAAAAGGTCATCACTATCTGATCGTCGTCAACCTGACGGACGCGAGCGTTCAGGGTGAACTTGGTGCCCTGTCCCGTCTCTGACTCGCCTGAGTAGTCCACGACCTTCCCGCCATCGTTGCTCGTGCCCTTGAGCATAATGATCGCGGGCGACGTGGTGCCGGTAAACGCGGCTTCATACTGGCCGGTGATAGTGTTGTAGCCGAACAGGCGCGTGCCAGTGATGGCCCGGCCGAATACCACATCGTGGTATTCCTCCAAGAGAAATCGCCCGCCATCGATCGCGGATAGTTTCGCGGTGCCCGAAAAGGGCTGGTTCTGGACTTCGGGCTGGGGGACGAACCGGATGGTGCGAGTCCATTCTCCCGCGCGTTTAGCCAGGAATTGCTGGGGAGTTTCGCCCAGTGCGCCAGCCGTGCCGGATTGCGCGCCGTGCGCGGCAGAGTCTGGCGGCTTAGCGGCAGGATGTTGGGCGGAGGCGGGAGCGGCGAGCGCGCAGGCCGCCACGAGCGCTGCCAGAATTCCAGGGCGGGCAAAATTCAGTCGCATGAGAGACTCCTTCGAGTAGCTGAACGGCTGACGTCAAGTATAGCTGATAGGGGAGGGCGCGCGAGGGGGGCGACAATCGAAGCGGGCCAAAGGCGAGTGGCGACTGTTCCACTACATCGCCTTGCGTTCCCTTCTGCGCTGGCTAGCGGCGTGGTAAGTTAGGGCGGACAGGGGAGTTTTGGCGGTTTTCCAAATTGAATCTGAA
>DASPSB010000021.1:0-6828 GCA_035624135.1 Candidatus Acidiferrales bacterium
AAGAAAACTGCCCGCAGTGATGAACGCGACTCCACACACCGCGTAGAAATGGAAATTGCGCCCTTCGCTGTGCCGCGCGCGCAGACCAAACGCTGCAAAGTAACAGACCGCCCCGGCCGCCAGGCAGCATGCGCCTAGCGCCTCCCGGCCCTCCCCCTGCGTGATTCGGAGCACGCCCCATCCCGCCAGCAAAACGGCTCCGCTGAATTGCACGGCCTCAAACCAGGTGATTTTGAGCCGGGAAATCAGAGAACGAACTCCCATGCTCGCCGCATAAATCACGAACGGAAAAACGACCAGAGAAATCAGGACGCCCGCATCGGCTCGGTGGTATTCCTGCGGGATTGCACTCGCGTCTCCGAGGATGAGAATCAGCACCAGAACTGACAAATCGGCGGCAACAGCAACAATCGAACGGAGGATGCGCCAGCGGCCCCGGCTGGCCGCAAATTCACTCATCAATGCCATAACCAGGAGAGCGGCGGTGAACGGCACTGGATCCCGTGCGGCAACCATCAGAACGAACGCAGTGACCACCACTGTGAGCATCCCCACCCAGATGACGGGAGAGCCGCCACGGCCCCATGCCAGAATCATGGCCAGAAACGCAAACGCGGCCAGCAGCGCTGCGGTCACGGGCGGATCGAGCATTCGAAAGCGCACCGTCACTTCCCACAGCATGGGCGAAAGGATCAGCCCCGCGGTGACGGCGTAGCAGACACGGGTGAGCCGGGTCCTCCCCTCCGGCCACGCCGCCCACACCAGCCAGGCTGCGGCATAAGCCAGAGCGAGAGTCACTGCGAACCACGGAGCCAAAAACCCGGTCTCCGCCACGGCGCGGAGCACGTAAGCGCCGGCAATTCCGAGCACCGCCCTGCCGAAATCCGCAAACACGTTTGATGGCGACTGCCCGGTAGCTGTTTCACTTCGATCGGGGCGGAGGAAGGCTGGGACTGCTAGTGATTCCGGAAAAGAAATTTTCTCTCGCGTGAGTTGTTCCAGGGCAGAGAGGCGGCGCTCTAGTTCTTCCATCCGCGCGCTGAGCTCTTCCAGATGGGAAGAAACGTCTCCAGGAGGCATGCGCGTCCCCCTTCGACTGGTTCCCGAACTTACCCCGGCCTAATCCTCGCCGTGGGCAGGAGCAGCGCCGCCCTGAGGTAGCGATGCAAGATCCGGCCAAGGCGGAAGAATCTTTACGAGAATGTAGAGCAAGAAAAAGGGAGCCGCCAGAAGCAGCACCGCCACGAAGAAACCTTCGAGTCCCAGCAACTCCATCTTGTACACCGTCAGTCCACGCAGGCTCTTGGAAAAGAGCTGGCCTCCGATCACCACGTTCCAGCGTGTGCTGAAGATCCCGATCTGGATCAGTGTGGCGCTGCCCAGGTAAAGCAGCCGCCGCAGCTCATCCGGAAATCGCATCAGCGCGCGGCTGCCGAACGCCGGGCTCACAAAGGCTAGGCAAATCAGCGGAGCCACTGTCCCGGCCAGCGCCTGCAGCACCACCAGGCTGAGGAACAGTCGCGTCGAAATCAGTGTGCCCAGGATTTTGACGGATTCCTCCGCTTCGTAGAGGCGGTGAATGAAATCCAGAATCTCCAGGGAGAAGTCCACAACCAGGGCATAGAAGAGAAAAGACGCCAGCTTGTCCAGGCAGCTCATCTCGAAGCTTCGCCGGACCAGGCCAGTCAGTAGATAAATGATCAGCACCAGGGCGATACCGGAAACCATGGCGGAGAAGAGGAAAACGACGGGGATGAGCACGCTGCTCCACCAGGGATTGGCTTTCACCGAGCCGAAAATGAACCCGACGTAGCCATGCAGCAAAAATGCCGAGGGGATACCCAGGATCGTGATGAATCGCACGGCTTTCCGGTCGAACCTCACGGCTTGCTCGGAAATATCCGTGGCTCCCAGTGTCAGAACGAGGTGAATCCATTTGCGCAGCCCGTGCTCGTTCCGCGCCCACATCACCAGGTCCTTGCGATAGTCAAACCAGATCTCCAGCAGCAGAACAACCGTGAGATACCACGCATACACAAATCCGAACATGGCCATCGCCGAATGCACATTGGGAGTGAGAAAGATTTCAAAGGACCGTTCAGGATGTCCGAGGTGCAGCAGCAACGGAAGTGGCGCAATCAGCAGGAAGGCCAGCGCGGTCAGCAGCGCCAGCCGGTAAGTCGGCTCTACTTGCTTGACGTTGAACACCCGCTCCAACGAGGCCAGAATGAACGCCCCGGCCACCAGTCCCGTGATATACGGATACACAACGACCAGCAATCCCCACTGTAATTCGACCTCGTTGGGATAGATGTAGCCCGACACCTGCTGCAAGATGTTGGACAACTGCTGGGCGGCGTCCGACACGGCTAGCGCACCTCCCCGTCGAGATTCGCGTAGAAAACCTTCGGCGCCGTATTCAGTTGCGGCTTCAGCACTTGGACTTCGTTAAAGCGGGCGAAGCGTGTCAGCGGGCTGCTTCGAGCGCGTACATCTCCAAAAATTCTCGCTCCCGTGGGACAAACCTCCACGCAGGCCGGCACCTTCCCCTGGACCACGCGGTGGTAGCAGAAAGTGCACTTCTCGGCGGTTCGCGTGACGGGGTGCAGGAAACGCGCCCCATACGGGCAGGCCTGGATGCAGTACCGGCAGCCAAGGCAATAGTCCTTATCCACCAGCACAACTCCATCGCGGGTAATGAAGGTGGCGCCCACCGGGCAGACTTGCACGCATGGGGGGTTGGCGCAGTGGTTGCACAGCTTGGGCACAAAGAAAGTCCTCAGGATCCCCTTCTCGCTGATCGTGGATGGAAAGCCTTCGATTCCCCCGTCGGGGCTGGTTACAACCGTTTCGCCTTCTGTCGTAAGGACGTAGCGCTCCACCCAAGTGCGGAAATAAAACGGTTCCCTGGGTACATTGTTCTCCGTCTTGCAAGCATCGGCGCAACGCCCGCAGCCGATGCACTTATTCACGTCGATGCCCATGCCGTAGAAGTGCTCTTCGGGCTTATAACCCGCTTCCTCCCCGCTGTCGGCGGCCGCTTCCGCTGCCGCGGCAATGGTCAGAAGCAAAGGCGCAGCCGCCACACACTGCTTCAGAAACTCCCTCCGGTCGTGGCAGACCTCTTGTGACAATTCCGGCTCGTCGTTCGGGCGGTTCGCTTCAGCGCTCATTGGGCCTCCGGCGAATGGGCGTAATGACATTGCCAGCAGACGTAACGCTCTCCGTGAGTGCTCATATCCACGCGCAGGATCCCGGACGGACCTTTGGCTTCTTTGCTGTGGCAATTTCCACAGAATTCGCGGTTCGTCGGCTTGCTGGGCGTGCTCGCCTGCGGCGTGATTTTGTGTTTCTCCTCCACCCGATGGCACGTGCTGCAGGAAAGCTCAGCGTGCTTCGAAAGGGCTTTCGTTCTGGCGATCTCGCCGTGACAGGCGCTGCACTCCTGCGGCGTGTGAGGAGGCACTGGAGCGTGAGGGTTGTGGCAGGTGATGCAAGGCTTCCCGGGGTTGTGACTCACGGGATCAATTTGCGGGAAGCCGGTTGGCCGCGAGGGATCGTAGCCATGGCAGAGCGGACAAAAGCCCCGCTGGCGTGGCGCGGGTGGTGTGTGATCGCCGGGGGATTCCGCGTGCGCCGCTTGAGCCCCGTGACATACCTCGCAAGCCACGCTCCTGTGGCGCGCCTCGTCGTGCGTCTTGACGATGTCCGGATGGCAGGTTTCGCAGGCCTCGTGTCCTGCATAGACCAGAGGCTTGGAGGCGTTTGCCCCGATAGCCGCGGCTCGGTAGTGTCCCAGGGCGCCAAACGTCTTGGGAACGAAGTAGTGCCGCGCAGCAATCAAACAACCAATCATGATCACGAAGACGATCGCGAGGCGTTTGAGTTGCTGCGGCATCGTATCGAGCTATCCCGGCGGCAGTTCTCGGAGGCCGGATGCAACGCCCTTCGCAACTGCCTCCCCAGGAACTCCGCCTCCTGAGAGCTTCAAATCAATTTTGGCGGCCTGCATAAAGCAGCCACTGTAGAGAAACGCATCGCCGCGCTCCGTGATGTCAATCACGCACAATCGTGAGTCATGTCACAGCGCGGTATGACGTCGGCCGCGCCCCCTGCTTCTCCCGCCGGATGGCTTCGAGTGGGAGCTTCAGTCCTTCGGAGGGGACTCTTACGGCGTCGTGAGTTCAGACAGGAAACTGGTGCCGCGAGGCATGCTGCCGCCGAAGATGGCAGCGACGGTTTGACCGAGGTCGGCCAGCGTTTCGCGCGTTCCCAGGTTCTGGCCGCGCGCGTGAGCGGGCGTGTAGGCGAGGACGGGAACATATTCGCGCGAATGGTCGGTCGAAAGCGAACAGGGGCAAGGGTCGCAGCCGTGATCGGCAGTAATCAGCAAGAGATCGGTGGCCCCCATCCGCCCGAGAAACTCGGCCAGCGCTGCGTCAAACTCCTCCAGCGAACGTGCAAAGCCCTCCACATCTTTCCGGTGGCCGTAAAGCATGTCGAAGTCCACCAAATTGGCGAAGATGAGGCCCCGGGGATGCTCCCCGAGCGCCGCGATGATTTTCTCCATCCCGTCTGCGTTGTCTTTGGTCGGCGTGTGCGAGCCGGTGCCGCGGCCGTTATAAATGTCACGGATTTTTCCGATTGCTGCGACGGGCACGCCACGCTCTGCCAGCACATCCAGCAGCATAGGCCGCGGCGGCTCGACGGCGTAGTCATGTCGCCGCTCCGTTCGCCGGAAATTTCCGGTCACGCCCGTGAACGGCCGTGCGATCACGCGGCCGACTCGATGCGGGCCATCGAGCAGTCCCCGCGCGATTTCGCACAGGCGATAGAGTTCCCCAACGGGGATTACCTCCTCGTGCGCGGCGATTTGGAACACGCTGTCGCCTGAGGTGTACACGATCGGACGTCCTGTGCGCACGTGTTCCGCACCCAATTCCTTCAAAATCTCCGTGCCGGACGCGGGTTTGTTTCCCAGCGTGCCGCGCCCGATCCGGCGTTCAAATTCAGCGATGATTTCTGCCGGAAATCCATGCGGATAGATGGGAAACGGCCGGTCAAGCCAGATGCCGGCCATTTCCCAATGGTCCACCGTCGTGTCTTTTCCCGGCGAACGGGTCGCGGCCTTTCCATAGCTGGCCAGGGGCGTCGCGGCGGCCGGGATGTGATCGAGCGGCGCGATATTTCCCAGCCCAAGCCGAGCCAGATTGGGCAGTGCGAGCGGCCGGCTCCGCGCGATGTGGCCCAGTGTGTTCCGCCCCTCATCGCCGTAGGCCCCTGCATCAGGCAGCGCGCCAATGCCCACGCTGTCCAGCACAATCCAAACGACCCGTGTGAGCGAGAAAGACATGGCCAGGGGCAATTCTAGTGGAGGATCACCACCGCCAGCCCGAGCCTTCCTGATTGTCGAGCCTTGCACAGATGAATATAATGATGGGTTTGGCAGCGCACGCGTTTTTCTTCCGAGGGACCGTTGGCTGACTCGAAACCACGTTCCACCGCACCGGCAGCACCCAACGCCATTCTGGTCCGTGGCGCCCGGGTCCACAACCTCAAGAACATTAGCTTCGATATTCCCCATAACGCCATTACCGTCGTCACAGGGGTCAGCGGCTCCGGCAAATCCACGCTCGCCTTCGACACCATCTACGCAGAGGGCCAACGCCGCTACATCGAGTCACTCTCCGCCTACGCGCGGCAATTCCTCGAGCGGATTGAGAAGCCCGAGGTGGATTCCATCACCGGGATCGCCCCTGCCGTCGCCATCCGGCAGAAAAACTCGACACGAAATCCGCGTTCCACCGTGGCTACGGCCACCGAGATCTACGACTACCTGCGCCTGCTCTACGCGCGCGCCGGGCGCACCTGGTGCAGGAAATGCGGACAGGAAGTCGAGCGCGATACCGTGGACCAGATCGCCGGCCGCGTGCTCGCGCGTCCGGCGGGACAGCGGTTTTATTTGCTCTACCGGTTCGACCAGGCCGGCGCTGGCACAACGGCAGCAGCCCCGGCAGCGCCACGTCGCGGGCGGCCGCGAACAGTGGCCGCGCCACAAGCGTCAGAGGAGGAATTAGGCCGCGCTCTCGCCGATATGCAGAAGCGCGGATTCAACCGCCTTTACCAGGGCGGCCGGATCTTTGAATTCAGCGCGCCGGAAGAATTGATGGAGCTGGATTTTTCGCAGCCCGTGTACGTGGTTGCGGACCGCCTGAGCATTTCGCCCGACGTGCGTTCGCGGCTGATTGACGGCATCGAACTCTGCTACCGCGAGGGGCGCGGCGAGGCCATCTTCGAATTTCCTCCGGAATCAGCGGGCGCAGATGCGGCTGCCCCTGGCGCCGCCGAGCGCCTCACCTTCAACGAGCGCTTCGAATGCAAGCGCTGCGGCATCGTCTATCAGGAGCCGGAGCCGCGCCTGTTCAGCTTCAACAACCCGTATGGGGCCTGTCCGCGTTGCCAGGGTTTCGGCAACACCATTGATTTCGACCTCAACCTCGTCATCCCCGACCGCAGCAAGACGCTACAGGAAGGCGCCATCGATCCCTGGACCAAGCCGCGCTACCGCCAGCCGTTCAACGAATTGAAAAAATACGCGAAGGCCAAGGGCATTCCGCTCGATGTGCCCTTCCGCGAGCTTTCCGCCAGGCACCAGGAACTCGTGATCGAGGGCGACAAGTCTGCCGGCTATTGGGGCGTGCAGGGATTTTTCCAGTGGCTGGAGCGGAAGAAATACAAGCTGCACGTGCGCGTTTTCCTCAGCCGCTATCGTGGCTACGCCATCTGCCCGGATTGTCAAGGAACCCGTCTGCGCGAAGAGGCGCGCGC
>DASPSB010000023.1:0-2540 GCA_035624135.1 Candidatus Acidiferrales bacterium
GGGAACTGAGAAGCGAAACTCGACCCCGAAGCTTCGGGGCGAAACTCGAAATTCGGCAACCGCGATCCACGTTCTCGCGGCCAGGTGGGATGGCGGCGCGAAATGCCACAGTTGAACCGACAGACGGAGACGTCGCTTTCGGACATCAATATTGTGCCGTTCGTGGACGTCGTGCTGGTGCTGCTGATCATCTTCCTGATTACGGCGCCGATTCTGCAGTCGGGCATCGAAGTGGAACTGCCGAAGACGAAGACGGTGAAAGAGATTACCCAGGAGCGGCTGGTGATTACGATTGACCGGGCGCAGCGGGTTTATCTGGGGAATGACCCGGTGAACGTGCACGACCTCGGGAAACTGGTGAAGGCCAAGGCGCCGGATTATGCGACGCGCGCGGTGTTTATCCGCTGCGATGCGTCCGTGCCGTTCGGAAGTTTCGCGACGGTGGTGGATGCGATGCGACAGGGCGGGATACAGAACATCAGCGTGGTGACGGAGCCGATTGGGAAGTGAATGAGAAGTGGCTGGTGGCGCTCCTACGCCCGCCCACTTCTGGCGGGCTTCGGCGGGCAAGCGAGTGGCGCGCGGGAGAGAGAAAGAAGAAGCGCTGAGTGATGGGCGGATCGCAGGCGGCAGAAAATGGCGGGAGTGAAACAGGGCGGAGGACAGAGGGGAGGACAGGCTGAAAGCCTGTCCCACCAGGGAAGCCCTGAGCCAAGGCTGGGCCGAGGGCTGGCTCTTTCCGCGGGATTGCATTCGGGATTGGTCGTGGCGCTGCTGCTCGCGGCGTTCTATGCGCCGCAAGGAAACGCGTGGTCGGCGACAGCGGGATCGGGTGCGGTGACGATAGGCGCCGTAGGGTCGCTGCCGGGAGTGCCACTTCCCCGCCCTGCCGTGGTGAGCACGAGCCGGGTAGTGGATCCGACCAAAGGGCTGTACAAGAACGAACCGGAGCCGAAAAAACCGGAAATACCACCGGACGCCACGGCGCTCGAGAAATTCGAGAAGGATAAGAAGAAACTGGCGCCGAGCAAGCCTTCGCGTTTGCTGGAAGACAATTCGACGCCGCCACCTGGAGCGATTCCCTACGGCCAGGGCGGGGCGCCAACCATGCCGTACACGCAGTTCACGATGGGTTCGGGCACCCAGGGCGGAATCGGTGTTAGCGGGCCTTCGGGAGCGATGGGAGATTTTGCGACGCGATTCGGGTGGTATGTGGAGGCGGTGCAAAGAAATATCAGCGGGAACTGGAAACAATACACGATCGATCCTTCCATCCGGTTCGCGCCTCGCGTGGTGGTGGAATTCCAGATTTTTCGGGACGGGACGGCGCGGAACTTACAGTTGACGACGTCGAGCGGGAACGTGCAGGTGGACCGGTCGGCACTCAGGGCCGTGCAGGACTCGATTCCATTTGGCAGGCTGCCGGATGAATACACCGGAGCGTACGTTTCCGTACAGTTCTGGTTTGAACTGCATCGGTAAAGGCGGCATCCAGCAGCGACTGGACAGAAGTAAGCGAGGAAGCGTCGAGACGCCGTGGGAGCGGGGTCGGAGTCCGGAGAGGGCTCGGAATCGCTGGGGGATATGAAGACCACCGGAAGAAGTGACCGCAATTTTCCCGCACGATTCGTACTGGCAATCCTTGGGATTCTCCTACTGGCAGCGGCGGCGGAGTCGAGACGTGTGCGCGCGGCGGCGCCGCAGGACTGGTTCAAAGCGGGCACGGGAATCGGAGTGGAAAAAGCGCGCGTGGCTGTGGCGGATTTCGTACCGGGAAATCAGGGATCGCAGCCGCTGGGGCAATTGTTCACGGACACGGTGAGGGCGGACCTGGAGTATGGCGGGATTATCGATCTGGTGAGCAAGAGCTTCTTGCCGCCCGCGGACCCGGGGCGGCCGGAAGCGCTGAAGGAGGCGGACTGGACAGCGCCGCCTGCCAATGCGCAGTTCGTGGCTTACGGGACGCTGACGGCATCGGGCAACACACTGGGCGTGGACGCGTGGCTAACGGACGTACGCGCGCCGGGGGCGGCGCCGGTGGTCGGCAAACGCTATCCCGGGTCGGTGACCAACGATGAGGTGAGAAGGGTAGCGCACCAGTTTGCGGACGAAATCGTGATGCGACTCTCGGGCGGTGTGGCGGGGATCGCGATGACGAAGATTGCGTTCACGTCGGATCGGTCGGGCACGAAAGAAATCTGGGTGATGGATTACGACGGGCAGAATCAGACGCAGTTGACGCACGCGCGAACGATTGCGGTAGCGCCGCGCTGGTCGCCGGATGATTCGCGGATCGCCTACACCTGCCTGGCGGGCACATTTCAAATCTGCATGTATTCGATGGAACTGGGGCGAACCGTGGCGTTCGCGCACTTCCCGGGCACGAATTCGTCGCCGGCATGGTCGCCGGACGGGACACGGCTGGCGTTCATGTCCAGCGGACTTTCGGGTTCGCCGAACATCTACACGGCGGACGCCACGTCGGGAGGAAGCCTGAAGCGCATTACGGTCTCGGGCGGGCCGGACACGCAGCCGGTGTG
>DASPSB010000028.1:0-8739 GCA_035624135.1 Candidatus Acidiferrales bacterium
AAGCCGTGGGTGAAGACGAGCCTGGCGCCCGGCTCAAAAGTAGTGACGGATTATCTGGAAGCGGCGGGGCTCACGAAGTATCTGGACGCGCTGCGGTTCAATCTGGTGGCCTACGGATGCACGACGTGCATCGGGAACAGCGGGCCATTGCCCGAGCCGGTGGCCGCGGCGATCAAAGACAATTCGCTGGTGGCTGTATCGGTGCTAAGCGGGAACCGCAACTTCGAAGGCCGCATCAATCCGCTGGTGCGCGCAAATTATCTGGCGTCGCCGCCGCTGGTGGTGGCGTACGCGCTGGCGGGGCGGATGGATTTCGATATGGCGAACGAGCCGCTGGGATGCGACGCAAAAGGCCAGCCCGTGTATTTGCGTGAGATCTGGCCGACGCCCGCGGAGGTGGAGCAGGCGGTGCGCGGCGCGGTGACCACGGGCATGTTCCGGAAAGAATACGGCGACGTGTTTACTGGGCCGGAGGAATGGCGCAAGGTGCCGGTATCGGAGGGCGAGTTGTACGGGTGGGACGCCGCGTCCACGTACATCCAGAATCCGCCGTATTTCGAGGCGATGCCGCGAACGCCGGGCACAATTGCAGAAATCCGCGGCGCGCGCGTGCTGGCCGTGCTAGGCGACAGCGTGACGACCGACCACATTTCGCCGGCGGGCTCGATCGCGCCGGATTCACCGGCGGGGAAATATTTGATCGGGCTGGGAGTGAAGCCGGCGGATTTCAATTCCTACGGTGCGCGGCGCGGCAACCATCAGGTGATGATGCGGGGCACGTTTGCGAATATCCGGCTGAAGAATTTCATGGTTCCGGGCGTAGAGGGCTGGTGGACGGTGCACGTGCCCTCGGGCGAAAAGATGACGATTTACGACGCGGCGATGCGCTACAAGCAGGAAAAGACTCCGCTCGTGGTGATCGGGGGAAAGGAATACGGCTCCGGCTCGTCGCGTGACTGGGCGGCGAAGGGAACGCTGCTGCTGGGCGTGCGTACGGTCTTGGCCGAGAGCTTCGAACGGATTCACCGGTCGAATCTGGTGGGGATGGGAGTGCTGGCGCTGGAATTCCTGCCGGGCGAGAACCGAGAATCGCACGGATTGACGGGGACAGAGTCATTCGATGTCACGGGGTTGGCGGATGGGCTCACGCCGCGGAAAAAAGTGACGGTGCGCGTCACGGGCGCGGGCGGTGCGCAGAAATCGTTTCAGGCTGTCGCGCGCATCGATACGCCGGAAGAGGTCGAGTATTACCGCAACGGGGGAATTTTGCCGTTTGTGCTGAGGAAGATGTTATAGCGAGGCAACGCACCGTCGGAAAGACAACGACTGTGGCTGACCCATGGGGGGATGTCTGCGCTAGCGGCGGTCGACTGCGGGATGGCGGACGTCGCGGCCGGCGACCATGAAGATCACGTCTTCGGCGATGTTGGTGGCGTGGTCGGCGATGCGTTCGAGGTTCTTGGCCACCAGAATCAGTTCGAACGCGGGAAACACCACCGCGGAATTTTCCATCATGTAGGTGAGCAGCTCGCGGAAGATCTGGTTGCGGAGCGAGTCCACCACGTCGTCTCGGGCGAGCACGTTGCGGGCAAGCTCCACGTCGCGGCGGACAAGCGAATTAAGGCTGTCGCGGACCATTTCCTCGGCGATTTCGCTCATGCGCGGCAGGTCCACGTAGGGCTTGACACGAGGATGGCGCAGGATGCGAAGCGCGGATTGGGCGATATTGACGGCCTGGTCGCCGATGCGTTCGAGGTCGCCATTGATGCGCGAGACGGCGATGGCGAAGCGCAGGTCGCCGGCCATGATCTGCTGCGTGGCCAGAAGTTTTACGACGCGCTCATCCACTTCTATCTGCATCTCGTTGATGGCCGACTCTTCTTCGATCACGCGGTTGGCCATGTCTTTTTCGCCGTCGAGGACGGCTTGCACAGCCTGATGGACGGCGCGCTCGGCGAGCGAGCCCATCCAGACGAGCCGGTCCTTGAGCTCCTCGAGTTCTTTTTCGAAGTGGCGTTCCATCTAGGCAGACCTCCTCATCCGAACCGGCCGGTGATGTACGCCTCAGTCCGGGGATCGGAGGGCGTGGTGAACAACTGTTCGGTGGTCTGGAATTCCACGAGATGACCTTCCAGCATGAAAGCGGTGAGATCGCTGGAGCGCGCGGCCTGCTGCATATTGTGGGTGACGATGACCATGGTGCAAATCTCTTTCAGGCCGAAGAGCAGCTCCTCAATCTTAGCGGTGGAGATGGGATCGAGCGCCGAGCAGGGCTCGTCGAGCAGCAGAACTTCCGGATCGACGGCGAGCGCGCGGGCGATGCACAGGCGCTGCTGCTGGCCGCCGGACAAAGCGTAGGCGGATTTGTGGAGCGCGTCTTTCACCTCTTCCCACAGGGCAGCGCGGCGGAGGCTCTTCTCGACGGCTTCGGAGATGGAGCCCTTATAGCCGTTCACGCGCAGTCCGTAGGCGATGTTGTCGAATATGGATTTGGGAAACGGGTTGGGGCGCTGAAAGACCATGCCGACGCGGCGGCGGAGACGGGTAACGTCCTGGTCGAGCACGTTCTCGCCGTCGAGGAGGATCTGGCCATCGAGGCGCGAACTCTTGACGGTCTCGTGCATGCGGTTCAGCGTGCGCAAGAGCGTGGACTTGCCGCAGCCGGAAGGGCCGATGAGCGCCGTAACGCGGTTGATGGGCACTGTGAGAGAGATATCGAAGAGCGCATGTTTGGCGCCGTAGAAGAAATTGAGATTCCGGACTTCGAGGCGCGGCTTAAGACCCGCGAGCGGATCGGGTTGGGCAGCCGAACCCGCAGGGGGCACAGGTTTTCGGGCCGCCCCCAGCGCTGCGTTCATAGGGACCTCCACGGCATCACCTCGGAGCGGAGATTCCGCGCGAGAGGACTGCACGCGCGATAATATTTGTGAGCAGCACCATGCCCAGAAGCACCAGTCCCGCGGCCCAGGCCTGACGGTGCCAGTCATCATACGGCGAAATGGCGTAGGTATATACGACAACCGGGAGCGAGGCGGTAGGCTGGTTCCAGCCGGGACTCCAGTACCGGTTGTTGAGGGCGGTGAACAGGAGCGGAGCCGTTTCGCCGGCCACGCGAGCAAGGGCCAGCAGTATGGCAGTCAGGATTCCGCGATAAGCAGCGGGCACAACGACGCTTACGATGGTCCTCCACTTGCTTGCGCCGAGCGCCATAGCGCCTTCACGCAGGGCGAGGGGCACGCTGCGCAGAAACTGCTCGGTGCTTCGCAGCGTGATGGGAACCATCATGATACCGAGCGCGAAGCCGCCGGCGATGGTCGAAAAATGCTTCATGCGGATGACGATCAGGCTGTAAGTGAACAGGCCGATTACGATCGAGGGCACACCGTTCAGCAGGTCGGCCGTGTACTGGATGATGAAGGCGCTGAATCTCCCGCCGAACTCGGCCATATAGATACCGCCAACGACGCCGATGGGAATGCCAATGAGCGAGGCCAGCAGAAGGAGCTTTATGCTGCCGACGATGGCGTTGGCCATTCCGCCGCCGGTTTCGCCCACGGGTTTGGGGAGCTGGGTAAAGAAATTCAGATTCACGTCGGAGCCGCCATTCCAAACCAGGTATCCGAGAATAAAGAACAGGACGCCAACGACGAGGATCGCACACACGGCGGTCATTCCCAGCCAAACGTAGCTGTTGACCTTGCGGAACCGGCGATATCTCTCGCCCGCCCAGCCGCTCACGGCGAGCCTCCGCGGCGGGAAGTAAACAATATGAGGAGGCGCGCCAAGCCGTTCAGGATGAAGGTGACCAGAAAGAGGACGAGGCCAAGCTCAATCAGCGCCTGGACGTAAACATCGCCGGTGGCCTCGGTAAATTCATTGGCGATGACGGCGGCAATGGAATAGCCGGGAGCCAGCAGCGAAGTGCGAATTTCAGGAACGTTGCCGACGACCATGGTGACGGCCATGGTTTCACCAAGGGCGCGGGCCATAGCCAGAAAAACGGAGCCAAGCACGCCGGGAAGCGCAAAGGGCACAACGACTTTCCAAGTGGATTCCCAGCGGGTGGAACCGAGCGCCAGTGCGGCTTCGCGCTGGTCGGTGGGAACCGCGAGCAGGACTTCGCGCGAGACGCTGACAATGAAGGGGAGAATCATGATGGCCAGCACGAGGCCGGCGGCGAGGAAACTAACTCCGTAGCACGGCCCCTTAAACATGAAGCCGATTTTCGGGACGGCGCCCAGGGAATGCATGAGCGGAGGAGCAAGGGTCGTGCGCACGAACGGGACGACCACGAAGATCCCCAGTAGGCCGTAAATCACGCTGGGAACCGCGGCGAGCAATTCGATGACGAAAGTGAGGCCATCAGAAATCTTGGGAGGAGCCAGCTCGGCGAGGAAAATGGCCGCGCCCAGGCCCAGGGGAACACCGATCACGAGGGAGAGCGCGGAGGTCACCAGGGTACCGTAAACGAAGGGGGCGGCACCGAAATCCTCATTGACAGGGTCCCAAATCTTTCCGGAAAAAAACGATAGGCCAAACTTGGCGCGCGGGAGGACGGAATTGTCCCAGAGAACGATGACGAGCAGGGTGGTGATCAGGAGAATGCTGGCGGCGGCGACGAAAGTGATGGCGTGTGCGACCTGGTCACCTTGCACCAATCGCTGAGCAAACGAGCGCGAGGCCCGCACAGGCCCCGCGCTCATTCCCGTACTGGAAAGGGTAGCCAATGGGAGGATTTAGTGAATTTTGGCGATAGCCTTCTGCTCCTGCTTCACAACTTCTGCGGGCAGCGGGGCATAGCCCAGGTCTTTTGTAAAGCTCTGGCCGTCAACGAGCATCCACTTGAGAAAATCCTTGATGGCGTCGCGCTTGGCCGCGTCGCTGATTGTAGTGGGAATCAGGAGCCAGGTAAAACTGGATATGGGATAGGAGGTCTTGCCCGGCGCGTTGGTGATGGAGATGCGAAAGTCCTCGGGCATTCCCTTCGCAGTTCCAGCAGCGGCGGCGGTCGTGGTACCGAGGTCGGCCTTGATGAATTGGCCGTCGTGATTCTGAACTTTGCCGAAGGAAAGATTGTTCTGGAGAGCATAGATCAGCTCAACGTAGCCGATGGCATCGGGAGTTTGCTTGACCAGCCCGGATACGCCCTCGTTGCCCTTGCCGCCCAGCCCAACTGGCCATTTTACGGAAACATCCCGCCCCACCTGGCTCTCCCAGTCCTTGCTGACCTTGCACAGGAAATCGACGAAAATGTAGGTGGTGCCGCTGCCGTCGGCGCGGTGCACCACGATGATGTCGTCGGCGGGGAGTTTGACGCCCGTGTTGGCCTTTGTAATTTCCGGGTCGTTCCACTTAGTGATTTTGCCGAGATAGATTCCGGCCATGGCGGCCTGCGTGAAGTTCAGTTCACCAGTCACGCCGGGAATGTTGTAAATGGGCACTACGCTGCCGAGAACCGTGGGGAAGTGCAGCACGCCGCCCTTGACCTGGGAAACCTGTTGGTCCTTCATGGGCCCGTCCGAAGCGCCAAAGTCCACAGTGCCAGCGATAACCTGCCGGATGCCGGCGCCGGAACCGAGAGACTGGTAGTTGATCTGGACGTTAGGGTGCTTCTGCTTATAGACGTCAAACCACTTGGAATAGATGGGGTTGGGGAACGTTGCTCCTGCGCCATTCAGCAGGATGGCTCCCGATTGCGCCGCTGCCACCAGTGCCAAAGCTAGGCACAGCGCTCCGACCAGGATGAGCTTCTTCATGGGAATAACGACCCTCCTCTGCCGGATAGTGGAGGGGGATTGTTACGGGTCTGTTACAAGGCGGGGAAATTGGCGTGAATGAAGCGAAGTGCAGGTCTCACGCAGGTGTTGGATTCAACTCCTGCTTAGCGATTTGGGCAGCGCGGCTTGATTTGGGCTCCGTGGCGTCGCTATGATGGAAAAGGAATGGCAACCCGGGGTACCCGCCTCGACTCTTAAAGTTAAGGGGGCTCCCGGAAGCAAGTCCGAGTCCCGCGATGCGAATTTTAGTACCAGCACAACCCAGCGCAGTGACCGCGGAACGTGCGCAACGAGTTGCGGCAGTCCTAGCCCTGGCTTTGGTGGTGGTCTTGGGAGCCATCTGGGCGAAGGTGTCGAGGTATGAGCGGCACGCCCTGCCTTCATGCCACTTCTCGAAATCGGTAAAGATTGCGCGCGGGCTTTTCCACAGCGGTTTGGACGAGGAGCCCCAAGCCCTGCTTGATTCTGCCGCCAGCTTGCCCGAGCCCGACTGGGCGGGATTCGCTCCGCTTCCCGAGCAAGTTGAGATTTCAGGCGCAACTCGCCTTCCCTTCCAGGCGCTCCGCGCGCCTCCCATCGAACTCTAACGCTTCCCCATTCCGCTGCCGCGCCAGATGAGGTCGCGGCAGTAGGACTCTCTGGGGGAACCGGGGACGCTCTAAGGCCGGCCCGGCCGGGGCCAATTCAGGCTTCACCTTTACTCGTTCGTTTCCGTCCGGACAAAGGCTCCTGTCCTGCGAGCGGCCTCGGCGCTTCTCGACGAAAGTGAGGATCGGGTGGCGTGGAAGGAGGTCATCAGCAACAGCCAGCCCGGGATTAACGCTCGAAGTTCGAATTCCGTGCACGGGTTTTCGCACTATCGGAGGGAAATCCTCTAAAGGAGATGCTCATGAGAACCTTGACATGCAGAAACTGGGGCGGTCTGGTGATCGTGATCTCTCTTATCGCAGTGTTGCTAGCGCTACCCACGACCGCGCCGGCGCAACACAAACAGGGTGACAACGAGGAATCTGTGAGAGTGGTGGCTCACATCGAGCTGCCACGTATGCACGTAAACGGGATGTTTGTGCAGCAGCGCGGGAAGAAGAGCTATCTCTTTCTCCACCGGCCTGTCAAACAAGCCTTCGCCGTGGTTGACGTGACCAAGCCAGAAAAACCGGTGATCGTGGAACGGTCCACGCTCGCGGGGACGTCTGAAGCCCGCACGGAAGTGAGTCCATCCGCACCGATGCTGGCCATCACCGTGACGCCTGATGGCAATCCCGCCGCAGGGGCGGCAGGCGCAAAGCCGGCAGGCGAGATGGCGGAGGTAGTTCTTCCGTCGGAAACAGTGAGCCTGGTCGACCTGAGCGATCCCAAGCATCCCAAGACGTTGAAGACCTTCAAGGGAGTGACCAGCTATGTCCCGGATGACAGCCGGAAGCTGATCTTCATCGTGAACCCCGAAGGATTATGGGTGGTTCGGCACTGGCAATTCCGGCCGATGCCGCTGTGCACATCGGAAGATGCGCTGATGTTTGAGCCGAATTGCCAGTGACCCGCAGAGGAGTGCGGTGAACCTTGCCCCGCCGCCGAGATTCAGGAGCAATGGCAGCTTGGGCGAGGCTCGCTGATGATTCGAGCGGTGCAGCGGGATGCGGTCGGCAGGCTCGCGAGAACCAGCGTGAGAGCAGTTCGATTTGGTCACGATGTACGGAAATCGTTTTTCGTTGCGCACCGGCCGGAATACACCGCCCCCGTCAGCGGGTGAGTGGCCGTAGAATCAGCGTGCGGCCAGTTACGCCGGGCTCCGCGAATCCCGGGCTTGGAGGGAGTTTATGGCCCACAATTCGATTTCACCCGCACTGCTCGAAGAGTTGCGGCGGCTGAGCACGTGCCTGGTGGCCAGCGCCATCGAAACCTTCGAAATCCGGCTTTCCAACGTTGGGTTTGCGGATTCGCGGGTACGCTGCATCTTTCCGGACCTGCCGGCGATCATCGGATTCGCGGCCACCGCGCGCGTGCGCAGTTCGACGCCCCCGATGTCGGGAGCGACCTATTACGCGCGGCCGGAGTGGTGGAAATCGATTCTGGAAATTCCGGCGCCGCGCATCGTGGTCTTGCAGGACGAAGATGAGCCGCCCGGTCTGGGCGGGTTTGTCGGCGAGGTGCACGCGAACACGCTGGCGGCTCTGCGCTGCGCAGGACTGGTGACCAACGGCGGCGTTCGCGACCTGCCCCAGGTCCGCGCGATTCCCTTCCCCATGTTCGCCGGCAACATCGCCCTGTCGCACGCCTATGCCCACATCTCCGGCTTCGGCAAAGCCGTGGAGGTGGGCGGGCTGAAGATCCAGCCCGGCGAACTGCTGATGGCCGATCTCCACGGGGTTATTTCCATCCCCTTGGAGATTGCAGCGCAGGTCCCGGAAGTTGCGGCACGCATCGAGTGCAAGCGGCGGGAAATGGTGAGCGTGTGCCGCAGCGAAGACTTCTCGATCGAACGGCTTCGCGAAACAGGCGAGGCCTGCGGATTCATCCGCTACCAGGAGCCGGAAATGTCCAAGACTGGCACGAAGCGAGGCGCGTCATGATCCCGCGGGGCAGCCGAAAGTCAGTCTCACTGGGGAGGCATGGCCTGCCGTTGCTGCTTGCTGCGGCGCTGGCCGGATGCGGGCGCGCCAAGGAGGTGCGCGCGGACGACCCGGCGAACGCGCCCGCAGCGTCGGTGGCGAAGGTGGTGCGGCAGAGCATAACGGACCGTCTGGAGATTGCGTCGGAATTCCAGCCATTCCAGGAAATCAACGTGTTCGCAAAGGTGTCCGGCTACGTGCAAAAGTTGAACATCGACTGGGGCACGCATGTGCGCGAGGGCCAGGTGATGGCCATCCTGGAAATCCCGGAGCTGGAGCAGAAATTGCAGCTGGACGAGGCCGCGCTTCGAAAGAGCCAGCACGATCTGAAGCGCGCGCACGATGATCTGAAC
>DASPSB010000030.1:0-8042 GCA_035624135.1 Candidatus Acidiferrales bacterium
CCGGGTTGAACCACGGAAGCGTCCGAGTTTCGTGACGCAAAATCGAAGTTCGACCGCGTGGGTACCACGATCGTCGGCTGCAGCGCTGATCCGCCCGACACCATGGCGAAATTCCGCGCCAAGCACAAGCTCAATTTTACCCTGGTCAGCGACCCCGAGTTCCGCGTGATAGAGGCCTATGGCGCGCGCCGGATGAAGACCTTTCTCGGAAAATCCTTCCTGGGCATCGTCCGTAGCAGTGTGCTCATTGGCCCCGATGGAAAGGTGCTCCGCGTTTGGGAAAAGGCCGCGTCCAAAGGCCACGCGGCCGAAGTGCTCGACTTCCTGGAAGAGTTGAAAAAAAAGTAGTCCGCTTCGATCGCCGGACTTCCATTTGGCGACTCACCCGGCGGTCAAATCTCGCATCGGAACCTGCCGTCCGTTTCGACAATGAGCATGTTGTCCAGCAGCCGCGCGGCCCCGAAAAACACGGCGAGCAGCGCATAGCATTCTCCATGGAGCTGTGCCAGGGGCTCAAACGTATCGGCACGGACCACTTCCACGTAATCGGCAGCCGCGAGCGGCTCCTTGGCGATCACCGCGCGCATCGCGGCGGCCAGATTCGCGGTGTTGCGTTCTCCGTGCTCGATCGCCGCTTGTGCTGCACGGAGTGCCCGGTAGAGCACCGTGGCGGCGCCCCGGTCTTCCGCCGACAAATACGTGTTGCGGCTCGAGAGTGCCAGGCCGTCCGCCTCACGCACAATCGGACAGACCTCGATTTGCGCGTCCAAATGAAAATCGCGAACGACCTGCTGAACGATCCTCGCCTGCTGCGCGTCCTTGCGGCCAAAATAGGCGCGCCAGGGCTGCACGATTTCCAGCAACTTCAGCACCACCGTGGCCACGCCGCGGAAATGCCCCGGCCGCGAACGGCCCTCCAAGCGAGACCCGAGTCCGTCTACCTCCACGTGGCTCGAACATCCCGGCGGATAAATTTCCGCGGCCTCCGGAGCGAACAAATACTCCACGCCCAGCGACCCCAGCAGTGCGGAATCAGCGGCAAATGCGCGCGGGTATTTTGCGAAATCCTCCCTTGGGCCGAACTGTGTGGGATTCACGAAAATGGAGACCACGACGGGCGAGCAATCCCGCTGTGCGGCGCGGACCAGGGACACATGTCCCCCGTGCAGCGCTCCCATGGTCGGCACAAAGCCGACCAGGCGGCCTTCCGCGCGCGCCTGCCGCGACACCTGCTTCATCCACTCGACCGTGCGGATGATTTCCATCAAGCAGGCGGCGCGATTCAATCCACCGGCAGGCCGGCGAGCGCGTCGTAATAACGCAGCAGGTCGGTGGAGAGCGGCTTCGCCCCGAGCTCGCGGAGCTGCGTCGCCACCTGGCCGCGATGATACGTGCTGTGATTCACCACGTGCTGCAGCAGCGCGCCCAGCGGGTAACGGAAATGCTTTCCTTGGATGTTGCGGTACTCGATGATGCGCTCGAGATCCCCGAGGTCCGGGCTGCGGACGTAATCCTCCAGGCCCTTCTTGATTCCCTCCCAGCGCGCCTCAAATTGCGCGACGCTCTCGAACTTCTCGCTGGGCAGCAGCTCCGTTGGGTAGCGGCCGTGCAGGCGTTCCAGATAGAGCCACTCGACCCCCATGATGTGGCGCAGCGTGTCGCACACCGTCGGAAAACTCGACGTGGCCGGATGCGTGAATTCCGCGGGCGTGAGCGCGGAACAGGCCTGGAGCACGCGATGATTTGCCCAGGCGTTGAAGGCGAACAGCGTGCGGACTTCGTCTTGGTTCATGGTGATGGCTCCAAACGCCTCCGGTCGCACAAGGAAAGATGCCGATCGAACAGCCTGCGCTACACTTTTCTTAGCGAGACGGAGTCGCGCGCCTCCGACGGAAGGTGATAGGACTCCGCGTCCGACGGAAATGCGCCCTTCTGCACGTCCTCTACGTATCGCCCCACGGCGTTGCGGATCGTTTCCGCAATATCCGCATAGCGCCGCGCGAACTTTGGCGTGCGCCCATTCGTGAGGCCGAGGAGGTCGCTGAGCACGAGCACCTGGCCGTCGCAGTCCGGTCCGGCGCCGATGCCGATCGTGGGCACGTGCACCTGTTCGGTGATGCGCGCCGCAATCTCCCGCGGGACCGCCTCGATCACGATGCTGAACGCGCCCGCCGCAGCGAGCGCCTGCGCGTCGCGCACCAGCGCTTCCGCAGTCTCCGCAGTTTTTCCCTGCACGCGAAAGCCGCCGAGCGCGTGCAGCGATTGGGGCGTCAGTCCGATGTGGCCCATCACGGGGATCTCCGCTTCCACCAGGCGTGCCACCAGTTCCATGCGCCGCTCCCCGCCTTCGATCTTCACCGCCTCGGCGCCTGCCTCTTTAACAAAGCGCGTGGCGTTGCGCACGGCCTCCGGGGCCCCGTTCTGGAAGGTCCCAAACGGCATATCGGCCACCAGCAGCGCCCGCTTCACGCCTCGCCGCACCGCGCGCGTGTGGTGCAGCATCTCTTCGAGGGTCACCGGCAGCGTATTCTCGTAGCCCAGCACGGCCATGCCGAGTGAATCGCCCACAAGGACGATGTCCACGCCCGCCTCATCCACCAGGCGCCCGGTGGGATAGTCGTAGGCCGTCACCGACGTGATTTTTCGTTCGGTTGAAGGCGGCTCGCCGGATCGGAATTTCTTACGGGAGAGGATTTCAGGCACGGTCACTCGGCCGTTGCCCGCAGACGGCAGGATGCTCATGTTCCCTCCGGTGCCATTCCCGGTAACCGGGATACAGCCCAGCAAATTGCATGGTACCAGCACTGACTCCGTTACGCCAGCGAAAACCGGAATCCGGGTGTCGCGCAGGGCTCCCCGCGCCCTACATCTGCTCGTGCCGCAGCCGCGTGTAGACCGCGATCTGGTCGGCGGTGAGGATCTTCTGCGCGGCGAGATGAGCCGACAGATGAATCCAGCGCAGCTCGGCATGAATGGAATCGACGCGGAACGACTGCTCGCGCAGATCGGCTTCCGGCCTCCCCTCGTGGAACATCTGTTCTAGCCGAGCTTCCGATTCGAACAGTTCCTTTCCGCGCGCAATCGCTTTTTCGTACATGGTTGCGTACACCTTTTCCATCGCGCTGCGCTGCTCCGCAGTGAGCTTCAGCTCCGTGGCAAGCTCCAGCACGTGCCGCGGGCCGGGATACCCGGCATGATCTGCGGCCATGGCCATGCCGAAGCCCTCGCCTCGTTCGATCGAGGCTCGCTCCTCTTCAAGACAGGAATGATGCTGCTGCATGGCCGAGACGGGCTCCTGCGCCAGAGGTGCCGCAGAACCGGCCTGCGCCCCGTCGACACCGTTCGTCGGCGCAGCGAGAGCCAAGACGCAACAGCCGAACATCACGATGCAGAGCCGCCTTAGCTCCACGTGAGCCTCCCCATAGAAGACGTGCGAAGCTCGGAATAGTTAATGGAAAAAAACGTGGCAGTGGCTCAGGCACCGTCATGCGCTGGCCGCGGCTGCGGTTGCACGCCCCGCCATCCGACTGCGCCGCCCTTCCACGCCTGCACCACCGCGCGGAAAATGACGATATACATGAGCTGCCGGTAGTAAAACCGCTGGATGAGAATCGGCAGCAACAGCGACCAATCCTCATCTCGCTCCAGCGCGAAGGCCACCACGCAGGTGGCAAAATCGATCAGCAGGAACAGTGCGAGGAAGATCAGCGAACGCTGCACGTCCTCCCCCGTCCACACCTGCCCGAAACGCGAGAGCGGAAGTTGCGCCAGCGCCCACATCAACACGGTGCCCAGGAACATCAGGTCAATCACCGGCGAGACCAGCGGCAACAGAATCTGGAACAGAAAGATGTTCGGGAGGGCAATCAGGCCCAGCGAGCCATAGCGTCGCCGCAGCAGCGTGTCGCGGTGCTTCCACACGGATTGAAGCGTGCCGTAGGTCCAGCGGAAGCGCTGCCGGATGAGCGCGCCGGGCGACTCCGGCGCCTCCGTATAGGCCTCAGCCTCTTCATCGTAGGAAATGCGCCATCCCCGCCGGCGGAGCGAAATCGTCAGGTCCGTGTCTTCCGCCAGCGTGTCCGCTGCAAAGCCGCCCACGTTGCGAATGGCCTCCGCCCGCCAGGCCCCCAGCGCGCCCGGAACCACCGTGATGCAATTCAGCAGATCGAACGCCCGCTTTTCCATGTTCTGGCTGGTGATGTATTCGAGCGCCTGCCAGCGCGTGATCCATCGCGTCCGATTGCCGACTTTCACGTTTCCGGCGACCGCTCCCGTGCCGGCATCCACAAAATGGCGCACCAGCCGCCCGATCGCCATGGGATGCACCATCGTGTCCGCGTCGATGGTGACCACGATTTCTCCCGCGCACATGGAGAGCGCCTGATTCAGCGCGGCCGGCTTTCCGCGGTTCACCTGATGGTGGATGCGCACCCGCGGGTCCGCGCCGAACCGGCTGTCCAGAATTTCCGCCGTGCGGTCTGTCGAGCCGTCGTCCACGACCACGACCTCGATGTACGGGTACTCCGAGGCGAGCGCCGAACGCACGGTTGCCTCGATGGCAACCTCTTCGTTGTGCGCGGGAATCACCACGCTCACCAGCGGCTGGTAATCCGGATGCTCCGGTTCCCGCCGGCGTATCTTCTCCACAAGCGCCAGCAGGCCCACGATGATCGCGCGGCCGCTCACCAGGATGATCCCGGCGATGAAAATCAGGGTCATCCCCATTCCGGCCAGGTTGGAGAGATCGAAAACAAAGGCATCGAGGCGCGACATCAGCCACTCGTTGCCCGCCAGCGGAGGCATCACCTGCGCCCGCGTTTGCCCGATCAGTTCCGAGACCGGCACGATTTGCAGCCCCTGGGCCCGCAGCCCATCAATGATTTGCGGCAACGCCTTCACCGTGGCCGACCGGTCGCCCCCGCCGTCGTGTAGCAGGATGATGTTGCCCGCTCCTTTGTGCGCCTGCTTCAACACCTCATCTCGGATTTTCTCCGGCCCCGGTGGCAGCATGCCCGCCTCCGAGCCCCAGTCATGCGGATCGATCCGCGCACCCACCAGCAGGTAGCCCAGCCGCTGCGGGATGGGCAGCAGCGTCACCTCGTCCGCCGAATCCGGCTGATGGTCAATGCCGTAGGGGGGGCGGAAGAGCAGGCTCTTGGCCCCCAGCCGCGATTCGATCACCAGTTCCGTCAGATTCAGTTCGGTGCGGATAAACGTCTCGGAAATATCCGTGGCGCTGAACCTGGGATGAGTGAACGTATGATTCCCCACCTCGTGGCCTTCCGCGTACATCCGCCGAAGCAGACGCGGCCAGTCTTTTGCGTGCTCTCCAATGACGAAAAACGTCGCCGTCGCGTTTTTCTCTTTCAGTATGTCGAGAATCTGAGGCGTGTATTCCGGATCCGGGCCGTCGTCAAATGAAATGGCTACTTTATGCGGCACGGCCCCCATCTGCTGCACGCGATAGGTCTCCGGAAGCTTCGTGTACCTCTCTCCGGTGATCAGCCCCGTTCCCGCATCGTAATCAATCGTGCGCGCTCCCGGCGTGGGCGTGGAGAGAATTCGCCAGATGTCGCCGTCACCCTCGAGCACCAGGTCGTAGCCCGGTGGAATCGTCTCCAGCTTCGCGCGAACTTCCGGTGTCGAAACCTTCTCTTCGATCACGGACCATAGGGACGGATCCTCCGAGCCCAGCCGCCACAGGACCACGCCCTGCGCGCTGCGGTCCTCCGCGGCCCGAATCTGGTTGAACGCGGCCACGCCGTCCACCATCCATACCTGGTGCGTGCGCCCGTCATCATCCGAGTAGGAAAAATGCGCATTAAGCCGGTCCGAGTCAAAATCAATCTCGGCTTCCGATTCTTGTGCCCGCACCACCGCATCCTGAAAGCTCAGCGCCTGCGCCGTGGGATGCGGATCCTTCTTCGTCGCCGCCGGCCAGTCATACGCGTAACTCCCCACGGCGATTATCAGCTTCTGCGGCGGCACCTCTTTGAGCGCCTGATCGATGTTGCGCGTGTACCAATCCTGCGAGGCGATGGGCCCGGGCGCGGCGGTGGACCAGTGCTCGTCGTAGTTCATCAGGATGAGAGCATCCACATTCGGCGCGATGCCCTTATAGTCCATTCCGAAGTCGATGGCCGGCACCGCCACCATTGCCTTCAGATTTGCGCGATGCAGCGCCGCCCCCAGCTCGGCCAGGAACTCACGGAACGCAGGAAGCGACGACTCCGGAAGCAGCTCGAAATCCACCACGATGCCTGCCGAATGGTGCGCCAGTGCGAAGGCGAGCAGCTCGCTCACCAATCGGTGCCGCGCGCGCGCATTCTCGAGCGCTTTGGCCGTCTCTTCCGCGTGCCAGTTGGTCCCGTCCGTGTCGTTCACCAGCGGCATCACCGGGAGCTCCGATCCGACCCGGCGTTCCCACGCCTCGAGTTTGGGATCGATCTCCGGCCTCAGATGCCCGTCCGTAAACATGGCATGCAGCTCTTCCGGGATGAGCAGGTCCAGATGCTTATAATTTTCCCGCAGCGACGCGAAGCTCGTGGGATCCCAGCTCACGTAAAATGCTGCCTGGACCGGGTCGTAGTTTTCGGGCACTTTACCGAGGGCGGCCACGCGCCGCTTGCGGCCCGGACGCGTGATGGCCACCTTGACCGGCCTCGCTTTCGGCTTAATCGAGTGGATCGTGGGCTTGAACGCGGGCCAAACCGGGTTGCCGAGGCTCAGATTTCCCACCGCGCCGACCGCGAGCACTGCCACAAGTACAGCGAGCGCAGCTCCGCCGATTTCCAGCGCGCGCCGCGTGACGCTCCAGCGCTGCCTACGTTCGTCGTGAAAGACAGGCTTGCCGTCCGACATGGGGAGAGTCCAAGCTAACTCTGTGTTCCGACCCTGACAATGAAACTATGCCATGAGTCGCGCCGTCACGCCATTGCCGCTGCCTTGACGGGCTTCGCGCTGCGGCTGGGCTTCGTGCGGTTCTTCCCTACGACCGCCGGCGACTCTCCCGTCTATCTGGAGCTGGCCCGCAATCTGCGCGACCTGCATACCTACGGCATTTGGAGTGACGGCCAGCTGCTGGCCACCGACGCCCGTCCGCCGGGATATCCCCTGTTCATCGCGGCGGTCGAATTGCTCGCGGGACGCTCAGACACCGTGCTCTTCGTCGCGCAGGCGATCCTCGATCTGGCGACTTGTTTTCTAATCGCCGCCCTCGCCGCCCGGTTGGCGCCGCAGGCCTCGCGCTCGCGAGTCTGGCGGGCGGGGCTGTGGCTGGCCGCACTTTGTCCGTTCGTTGCCAATTACACCGCCGTGCCGCTCACCGAGGTGCTCGCCGTCTCGCTGAGCGCCGCAAGCCTGCTGCTGCTCGTTCGCGCCTGGCAGCGAGAGGAATCTTCTCCAAGTTTGTGCGAACGCGGCGGCTGGCTCATGGCCGGCGCCGCTGCGGGTCTCGCCACTCTGGTGCGCGCCGAGTCTCCGTTGCTGATGGCTGCGGCAGGTGTTGCTATCGTGCTGGCTTGCATCAAGCGCCGCGAGTGGCTGCGCATTGTTCGAACCGGCGTTTGGCTGGCCGCTGGCCTGCTGCTTCCGCTCCTTCCCTGGGGCGCGCGGAACGTGGTGACGCTCGGCCGCATGCAGCTCCTCGCTGGGCGCTACGCCCAAATGTCCGGCGAATACGTTTCACGCGGCTTTTACGCCTGGACAAACACCTGGCTGGTGCGCTTCCGCGACGTTTACCTGGTGTCCTGGAAACTGGAGGAGCAGCCGATCCTCCTGGACGATCTGCCTCCGTACGCCTTCGACTCCCCCGAGGAACGCCAGCGCGTCGCGCGCCTCCTGGACCAATACAATGATGAGTTGTCCATGACGCCGCAACTTGACGCGCAGTTCGCCGAGCTGGCCCGCCAGCGCACGCGCCGCCATCCGCTGCGCACATGGCTCTGGGTGCCCGGCCAGCGAATCCTCACCCTGTGGTTCACCCCGCGCGTCGAATTATTGCCCTACTCCGGTCATCTGACGCCCCTCGAGGATAAATGGGA
>DASPSB010000049.1:0-2200 GCA_035624135.1 Candidatus Acidiferrales bacterium
GCTGGACTACTCCATGCGGCATAACTGGGAGCAACAGCAAGAGAAGCGCCAGACTCCGGATTGCTCGCGTCCGAAATTGACCACCGAACAAGCACTTGACCATACAACCTGTCGGCGCGAAAGTCTAAAAGCTAACTTGACGAAAACTATCTTCTCATTCGTGGTGCCGAGGAATCCGTCGGCGGTGCGCTGGTGCTAGAGAATAATCTGCAGACATGCGGGCGCGGGCCTGTTTTGTTTGTAGCGGTGGAGGATCTAGAAGGAACTCTCGGCCAGGTGCTTCATCGAGGCGGAACGATAGCCCAGGGGGCTAAACTTATTACAGTGTCCGCGGGGCGATTTGCTGTCGTGCATGACCCGGATGGTAATCGGATCGGTCTTTGGACAAAGTGAATTGGATGTCCATCCTCGGTGACGTGGACTGAAGCGGACCCCGATTTTGGGACCAGCGGCTTAGTTGGAACGGGCCGTTCCGTCATGCTAGACGGAGCGGACCATGAGCAAGAGAACGCGACGGAAGCTTGACGTGGCGCTGAAGGTGAAGATCGCCCTGGAGGCGCTGCGGGAGCAGGTGATTGTGGCCGATTTGGCGCAGCGCTACGAGGTTCACCGAACTAGATCTACGCCTGGAAGAAGCAGCTTCTGGACCAGGTGGCGCGGGCCTTCGAGAGCGGCAACGGCGATGCGGCGGCCGGGCGGGAGCGAGAGATCGAGCGGCTGGACGCCAAGATCGGGCGACTGATCGTGGAGCGAGATTTTTTAGCCAAGAGGTCCGGAAGATGAGCGCGCCGCATTCCCTGGCCGGTCGGACGACTGGTCTGCCTTTACGTCCTTCCCGCGGGGCATTGGCCGAAGATTCTCCGAACGGGCCATCCCGAGGACGGCCGCGCAAGACCGGATGGGCGCCTATCGAGGAACTGATCCGCGAAATGCGCGCCGCAAACCCCGAAACGTCCCATATGATGCTGGCGACCGACGCCTGCAACCGAGTCGCGGCGGAATTTCCTCCCAACGAGTTGCCCGCCCAGGAAACCGTCCTACGCCATATGAAATCAATCCTGACGAAGCTCTCGCTCCACCGAGCCGCGAAAACGGAGCCTTGACAAACTGTCCTTTATAAGAGACAATCCGCATGTTGGAAGTTCGGCAGACTGACGTTTTTGCCGCCTGGTTTGCCGGATTGCGGGATCGTGAGGCGCGCGCCCGCATCACCGTTCGCATCCGCCGTCTGTCGCTCGGCAATCCCGGCGACGTGAAGCCGGTGGGCAGCGGCGTTTCGGAGATGCGGATCGATTACGGTCCGGGCTATCGCGTGTATTTCGTCGGGCGCGGCGACGCGGTTGTCGTCCTGCTCTGCGGCGGTGATAAACGACACCAGGATCGCGACATCGCGCGCGCTCTCGAACTGGCGAAAGAGGTTTGAGGAGGACAACATGGCTCGCAAAACCAGCCGTTGGGATGCGGCCGACTCTTTGGAGACCAAAGAGGATATTGTGGCCTATCTCAATGCCGTGCTCGAGGACGGCGACCCCGATTTGCTGAAAGCGGCGCTCGGCGACATCGCCCGCGCCAAAGGCATGACCGAGATTGCGCAGGCCGCCGGCCTCGGCCGCGCCAATCTCTACAAGGCGCTATCGCCGGACGGCAATCCGGAGTTCGCAACGGTTGCCAGGGTCTTGAAGGCTCTCGGACTTCGGCTCTCCGTCGCCGCCTAGTGATATCGACCGCTGGTACTGATCCACATTTGACGAAATCATTTTCTTACTACGCCTCCGCTGCTTGGTTGGTCAATCATGGCGCCGGACATAATGATGCCGTAAGCGTGCTCGGGCGCCTCGCCAAGGCGCTCGACGTTGATCCCTGCGAACTGATCCGCCTTCGGCGTCGCTGGCGCCACCGACACCGCCATCGTGCCAAAGCTTGCCGGAACGACAGCAACCGAGAGCGGTAGCGCATCCGGCCAGATGGCAGGCACCGATGCGGCAGTCTGGCTTCTGGAGCACGTGAACAAAGTGTGCCCTTAGAAGCCATAGCGAGATGCGACGCCGTGGTACCTATGCGGAAAATCGACTCTGAGTGCGCCGGGAGACCGGCAAGGAATAGTGGGTGCAAGTCCCACGCAGTGAAGGAGTAGCGAACCACACTGTCCCCGAGTCCTGCGTGAGTATCCGTCGGCGACGGCGGCCACGAAGCGTTGACA
>DASPSB010000114.1:0-5611 GCA_035624135.1 Candidatus Acidiferrales bacterium
CGCTTCTGCCCTTCCTCTCCCAGCGGGGCAAACAGAATCTGCCGCGAGTATCGTTCGTATTGCTCCGGCTCCATCATTTCTCCGCTCGTGCCAGTGTACCGCGCCCTGGCCGCTCTCGAACCTTGGAGACGGACGAAACGCAGCTATACTAACGGCTTTGTCCTGAGCCCGGGAATGTTGACATTCCGCATCGTGCGCGCGTTCATTTCGCTGGCCCTGCTCGCCGGCTCTCTCTGCCCGGCTCGCGCGGCCGCCCACGCTGCGCCTGCGGCCGAAGAAACCCTGCTGGGACAGCCGGTCGCCTCCGTTCGCGTCGTCGAAGCGCCCGGGCACGTGCTCGCGGAAAATCCTTCCAATCTCGCCGTCGTACCCGGCCGTCCTCTCGAGCGCGACGCGCTCCGTTCGAGCCTCCGCCGCCTGTACGCCACCGGGCGCTACGCCGATATCACGGCCGAGGCCTTCTCGACTCCTGAGGGCCTGCGCGTCGATTTCCTGGTGCGCCTCAATACGTTTATCGGAGATGTGCGCTTCGAAGGCCTCCAGGAACCTCCTTCTGGCGCGCAGGCCCTCGGCGCGCTCCGCCTGGGTTTGGGCGAGCGGTTTCGTCAGGCCGATCTCGACCGCGGCCTCGCCCGCGTCGACCAAATCCTGCGCGAAAACGGCTTCTACGCCCCCGTGTTTAACCCCGAGGTCCGCCCCCGGCCCGGCACACAGCTCGTGGACATTACCATTCGCGTCGAAACCGGCAGCCGCGCGCGACTCGGCGTCGTCGGGGTCTCCAATCCCACCGCCTTTCCCAGCGACGAATTGGCCCGCACTTCCCGATTGAAGCCCCGCCAGCCGCTCACCGCCGCCCGCCTTGAAAAGGGCAGCGAGCGTGTGCGCGACTGGCTCTTTCGCCGCGGTTATTACGCTGCGCGCGTCGCCGCGCATGCCGGCGATTACGACGCCGCGAGCAACACCGTTTCCCTCACCCTCGACATTACGACGGGTTCGCCCGTGCACCTGGAAGTCACCGGCGTGAAGCTTTCCTCCGGCCGTGTCCGTCAGCTCGTCCCCATATTCCAGGAAGCCTCTGTGGACGAAGATCTCCTCGCCGAAGGCCGCCGCAATATTCGCGATTACTTCGAACGCCGCGGCTACATCGATTGCGACGTCCAGTACAGCTCCAACGTGGATCCCGCGAATGGCATGCGGCAAATCACCTACGCGGTCACTCTCGGTCCGCGCCGCCGCCTCGCCGCCATCGAATTCACCGGCAACAAATACTTCGACGACGATCTGTTGCGCAGCCGTCTCACCATCCAGCCTGCCGAATTTCTGCGTCCCGCCGTTTTCAGCCGCCGTCTGCTCCAGCAGAACGAAGACTCTCTCCGCTCCCTCTACGCCTCCAACGGCTTCGCCGCGGCCAAATTCCAGACCGAAACGGTCGAGAATTACCGCGGGCGTTCCGACGAGCTCCTCGTGCGCTTCCACATCGAAGAAGGCGGGCAAACGCGCGTCGAATCGCTCGAGATTACCGGCAACTCCGCCATCTCCACTCCCGAACTGCTCGCCGTGACCGGTTCCACCGCCGGCCAGCCTTTTTCCGACGCCGACGTCGCGTCCGACCGCGACAATATTCTGGCTCTCTACCTCAATCAGGGCCTGCCCGAAACCCGCTTCGAATTCCGCACCGCGCCCGGCTCAAAACCCGGCACGGTAAAGCTCGCCTATCAGATTTCTGAGGGCCCGCGCATCACCGTCGCCGGCGTGCTCGTGGACGGAAACGAATACACGCGCCTCGCCACCATCCGCAGCCGCATTCGTCTCAAGCCCGGCGAGCCCCTTCGCGAAGGCGATTTGATCCTCACCCAGCGCGAACTCTATTCCCTCGGCGTTTTCTCTCGCGTGGCCGTCGCTCCGGAGAATCCCCAGGGCGACGAAACCGAAAAGACCATGCTCGTCAACGTTCAGGAGGGCAAACGATTCACCGTCGGCTACGGCGCCGGCTTCGAAGTCCTCCCCGTCGGCAGCTCCACCAACCCCACCGCCAGCACTCTCGAGTTCTCCCCGCGCGGCATCGTCGAATTCACCTGGAACGACCTGTTCGGCCGCGCCCAGACCTTCCAGATCCGCCTTCGCGCCAGCACCCTCCAGGACCGCGCCCTCGCCGAATTCAGCACCCCGCGCTTTCTCGACCAGCGCAATCTGAACCTCCAGATCATTGCCTTCACCGACAAAACTCTCGACATCAGCACCTTCAACTCCACTCGCTATGAAGGCACTCTCCAGCTCGAGCATCGCATCTCCACGCTCACCACGTTCCTCTATCGCTACACGTTTCGGCACGTGCTCACCAGCGACCTGAAAGTCGCCCCGCAGGAAGTTCCGCTCTTCAGCCAGCCCACCAAAGTGTCCGGCCCCAGCGTCGCCTGGGTGCGCGACCTCCGCGACAATGCCGCCGATCCCTCGCGCGGCCGCTTCTACACGGTTGATGTCAGCCTTTTTTCCCGCGACGTGGGTTCCACCGCAAACTTCATCCGCATCCTAATGCAGAATTCTTCCTTCACCCCACTCGGCCACCATCTCACCTTTGCGCGCTCCACTCGCTTCGGCGTCGAAACGCCCTATGGCGGCAGCCTCTCCACTGAGATTCCGTTGCCCGAGCGCTTCTTTGCCGGAGGCGGCACGAGCCTGCGCGGCTTCGGCCTCAACGACGCTGGTCCCCGCGACACCACCACCGGATTTCCCATCGGCGGCCTGGCTTTGCTCACTTCCAACCAGGAGCTGCGTTTTCCCCTGCGCCTCCCCTACACCACCGCCGCTGTCAGCGGAGCGCTCTTCTACGATGCCGGCAACGTTTACAGTTCCGTCGAGAAAATCTCTTTTCGCACCACGCCCCCGCCCAACGATTTGAATTGGCTCTCTCACTCCGTTGGCTTCGGCGTGCATTATCCGACTCCCGTGGGCCCCATCCGCCTCGACCTCGGCTACCTGCTCAATTCCCCGCAATTCACCCTTCCCGCCTCGCCCACCGGCCTCGCGCGCCAGCACCAGTTCCAGTTTTTCCTCACCTTCGGGTCGCCCTTCTGATGCGCGCACTCCCCATCCGCGTCTTTCTTGTCGCCGCATGCCTCGCCGCGCCCATGCTCGCCGCCGCGCAGGCCGGCGTTGTGGTGGACCGCGTCGCCGCCCGCATCGAAAATGACGTCATCACCCTCAGCGATATCCGCGAACTCGCCGCCTACCAGCGGCTCGCCGGCCGCGAGCCCGCCGCCGAGTCCGAGCTCCTCCGCGACCTGATCGATCAATGGATTGTCGCCAACGACGCGGCTGCCGCCCGTTTCCCCGGTCCGCCCCAGGCTCAGGTGGACGCCGAATTCGAAGCGCTTCGCAACCAGGTGGGCCCGCCCGAGAAGTTCGCCGCGCGCCTTCGCGAACTCAAACTCACCGAAGCCGACGTCCGCCGCCTCGTCTCGAAACAGATCTTTCTCGACGCCTATCTCGAGCGCAAATTCCGCGCTGTGGCCCGGGTTCAGCCCGGCGACGTCGAGCGCTACTACCGCGACGAATTCACCGCGCAGCTCCAGCGCCGCAACCAGGCCGTTCCTCCTCTCGATGATGTCCGCGACTCCATTACCGAACTGCTCCTCGAGCGCGACATCACCCGCCGAGCCCAGCAGTGGATCGACCAGGCCCGCGCCCAGCTCGATATCGAAATTCTTCAGGAGGCCAAACCGTGAGCCCGCGCCTCCGTCATTGGCTCAAGGTCGCTGCGCTCACCCTCCTTTCCGGCGTGGCCTTTCTTCTTCTCCTCATTCAGACCGGCTTGCCCGAGCACTGGATGCGCCGCGCCGTCATTCGCCGCATCGCGGAGGCCACCGGAGGCGGCGTCGAGCTTGGCGAATTCCGCTTCAGCTTCTGGCATCTGCGCGCCGAGCTTTTCAACCTCACGATTCACGGCAGCGAGCCGCCCACCGCGCTGCCCTATTTCCATGCCAACTATCTGCGCGCCGACCTCCGCATCGTTTCCTGGTTCGGCCGCCGGATTGCACTCGACGAGCTTCGCCTCGACCACCCCTCGCTCAACATCCGCATCCTGCGCGACGGCGCGAGCAACGTTCCGCGTCCTTCCGTGCCCGGCCCCGTCTCCCAGCCGCCCGCTCAGGAACTGTTCCGGCTCGAAATCGGCCGCGTGCAAATCATCGACGGCGACCTTCGCTGGAACGACGCGCGCTCCCCGCTCGCCCTCGACGCCGAATCCCTCCGCTTCCTGATGCGCCTCGATTCAACCACGGCCGCAGCGCCCCTCTACCGCGGTGAGCTCTCCGCCAGAAAATTGCGCTTCCAGGCCGGCCGTTCCATCCCCTTCCCTTCCGATGTGGACGCCCATTTCTCCCTCGGCCGCGATTCGTTCTCCCTCGACGAATTCTCCTGGCGCCCGCTGCGCTCCGAACTTCGCGGCCGCGCCGCTCTCGCCAACTTCGTCCATCCCGCTTGGACTTTTTCCTATCAGCTCAAACTCGATTTCCGCGACATTCGCGAGTTGCTCCGTATCCCCGCCATGCCCGCTGGCCGCGCTGAAGCCACCGGCGAGGGCCGCTGGGCCGACGGAGCTCTCTCCGGCCGCGGCGAATATTCAGGCTCGGAGATTTCGCTCCCGTATCCCTGGTTTCACTCCGCCGGACTCGCCAGCCGCGGCCACTACGAGCTCCAGCGCGACCGTTTGCTTGTCCCGGATTTCCACGCCGATGGACTCGGCGGCTCCCTCGATGGCCGCCTCGAGATGCTCTACCACGGCCTCGAGTTCCATCTCGAAAGCGACGCGCAGCAGATGAGCCTCGCCCCCATCCTCAACGCGCTCGACCACCCCGGCTTCCCCGTCGCCACTCTGCACTGGGATAGCCTCGTGGCCGTTCATTCCGTCACGTCCTGGAACGCGAACTTCCAGCATCTCGATTCGCGCGGCACCCTGGCCTGGACCGCGCCTACCTCCGGCCCTCCCGGTTTCCTACCCGCCTCCGCACGCGCCGAATTTCATTTCTCCCGCGATGCTGCTGCCGCCGACCTTTCCTCCGGCCTCATCACCACCCCCGTCTCGCGTGTGGCCTTTGCCGGCCGGCTGGGGGCGCGCGATTCCAACCTGCATCTCGAGCTCGACGTGCGCGATCTGCTCGCCTTCGACGATTTCATCAACGCTCTGCGCGGTTCCGATATCGAGCCCCAGCGCATCGCCGGCCGCGGTTCCTGGACGGGCAACATCACCGGCCCGCTCGCCCGCGCCACACTCGCAGGACATTTCCGCGCCACTCAAGCCTCCTATGCGGAATTTCTCTGGGACGAGGTCGAAGGCGACGTCTCCTATTCCCCCGATTCGCTCAAACTCGATACCGTCCAGGCCAGCCGTGGCCGCGCCTCCGCAGGGCTCACCCTCGAACTTTTTCTCGAAGACTGGGCCTTTCTCCCGGAAAATCCCTGGCGCCTGGACCTGCATCTCGCCCACACCGATCTCGACGGCATTCAATCCCTGTTCGGCACCGCCTATCCCGCCCACGGCCTCGTCACCGGGCACGTCCAGGGCAGCGGCACCCGCGACGACCCCGAATTCGACGCCTCGCTCCAGGTTGAT
>DASPSB010000132.1:0-16154 GCA_035624135.1 Candidatus Acidiferrales bacterium
GCGAGCGAATAGCCGTTGGTGTGCAGGCCGCTCGAGGGAAGGGCGAGGAGCACGTCTCCGGCGCGCACTGCGGAGCCGTTGAGGATGCGATCGCGCTCGACGGCGCCGAGAATAAATCCTGCCAGGTCGTATTCGCCGGGCGGGTAGAAGTCCGGCATTTCCGCGGTCTCGCCGCCGATGAGGGCACAGCCGGCGCGTTTGCAGGCGCCAGCCATTCCTTCAATGATCTGTTCGACCACGGCGGGATCGAGCTTTCCGAGGGCCAGATAGTCCAGAAAGAAAAGCGGCTGGGCGCCCTGCGTCAGGATGTCGTTGACGCAGTGATTGACGATATCGACGCCGACAGTGGAGTGCACACCCATGGCGAAGGCGACCTTGAGCTTGGTGCCCACGCCATCAGCGCTGGCGACGAGGACGGGATCCTTCCAGCGCTTGCGGTCGAGCTGGTAAAGGGCGCCGAACGCACCAATGTCGTTGAGCACGCCGGAAGTGAACGTGCGTCCGGCGAGATGCCGGATGCGCTGCTTGGCGCGGTCGGCGCGGGAGATGTCTACGCCAGCGTCTGCGTAACGCATAGGGTGGGCGAGAGTACGTTCAGGCTCCGCATCCCGAGTCCCCGGGATCCGGTTCAGAACGGCACAAAGAGCCGGCGCCAGCGGACGTGGCCGGGGTGCAGCAGAGCTGTATGGTAAGCGTTTAGACGCTCGCGAATGTGGCCGGGCTGCCAGGCCTCGCTGGGTGCGTCGAGCGAGAGATAAATGAACAGCGGCGTTCCCACAATTGCGGAGCGCGGCACGAACCCCCAAAAGCGGCTGTCGTAGGAATTGTTCCGGTTGTCACCCATGACGAAATAAGAGTCGGGTGGCACGTTGACGGGCTTGCGGTTCTCCGAGGGGTCGAGGGGATCGGGCGTATCGGCGAGGTAGGGCTCGGTGAGCGGTTTCCCGTTGATCCACACGGCGCCGGCGCGGATTTCGAGCGTATCGCCGGGCATGCCGATGAGGCGTTTGACGAAATCGGGATGGCCGGGCAGCGGGGCGTGGAAGACGATTATCTGCTGGCGCTGTGGGTTGCGCCACAGACTGGCGTGCAGATTGTGGTGAAGAAGCAGCTCGCTAAAGGGGATTTCCGCGTCGTAACCGAAACGGCTGACGAGCACGTGGTCGCCGATGAGCAGCGTCTTGACCATGGATTCGGACGGGATCACGCGGGCCTGGACGAGCGTGCCCTGAATGAAAAGGAAGGCGAGAATCACCCACAGCCATCCGCGCACCTCGCGCAGCATGCGTTCGCGGGAGGCGAGGACTTCCGGCGCCGGCAGAGTCTTACTGGCAGCCACGGCCTGTCACCACTTCCAGTTGAACGAGTTCCGTCGGGTACACGCCCGTATAACAAGACGTACAAAACTTGCCTTCGGTGTCTTCGACGGAGTCGCGCAGATGGTCGAGAGTCAAGTAGCCGAGCGAGTCGGCGCCGATGTGCTGGCGGATCTCTTCCACCGAGTGCTGCGAGGCAATGAGCTCCTCGCGGGTGGGAGTGTCCACGCCGTAATAGCAGGGTGAAACGGTGGGCGGGCAACTGATGCGCATATGGACTTCGACGGCGCCAGCCTCGCGAACCATGCGGACGATTTTCTTGCTGGTGGTGCCGCGGACGATGGAATCGTCGACCAGGACGACGCGCTTGCCCTCCAGCAGGCGGCGCACGGGATTGAGCTTCAGCTTGACGCCGAAGTCCCGGATGGATTGCCGCGGCTCGATGAAGGTGCGACCCACGTAATGATTACGGATGAGGGCCATCTGGAAAGGGATGCCCGATTCGAGCGCGTAGCCGATGGCCGCGGGAACACCGGAGTCGGGGACGGGCACGACCATATCCGCGACCACGGGATGCTCGCGAGCCAGCCAGCTTCCGAGCTTTTCGCGGCTCTGCTGCACCGAGCGGCCGAACACCAAGCTATCCGGCCGGGAAAAGTAGACGTGCTCGAAGATGCAATGCTGGTAGGGCTTTTCCGGGGTGAAGTGGATGGACTCGTGGCCGGTACGGGAAATGCGGAGCATCTCGCCGGGCTCGACGTCGCGGACGTATTCGGCGCCGATGAGATCGAAGGCGCACGTTTCCGAAGCCACGACCCAGGCGCCGTCCACGCGGCCGAGGGCGAGCGGGCGGAAGCCGCGGGGGTCGCGGATGGCGTAGAGTTCGTCGCGGGTGAGGAGCACAAGGGAATACGCGCCTTCCACCTGGTGAAGTGCGTCGGCGAGTGCGCCGGGAAGATTGCGCGCGGCGCTGCGCGCGGCCAGATGGACGATCACTTCGGTGTCGCTGGTGGTCTGGAAAATCGAGCCCTTGTGTTCCAGCTTGCGGCGGAGCTCGTTTGCGTTGGTCAAATTGCCGTTGTGCGCCACGGCCAGTTTGCCGCGGTTGCAGTCGGTGACGATGGGCTGGGCGTTGTTGAGAGAGGTATCACCCGCGGTCGAATAGCGGGTATGGCCCATAGCGGATTCGCCGGGAAGCTGCGCGAGCACGTCGCCAGTGAAAATTTCGGAGACGACGCCCATGCGACGGTAGCTGTAAAGGACCTGGCCGTCGCTCGAAGTGATTCCGGCGGATTCCTGGCCGCGGTGCTGGAGGGCGTAGAGGCTCAGGTAAGCGAGTTTGCTGGCTTCCAGGTGGCCATAAACGCCGACGACCCCGCAGTGGTCATGCAGGCGGTCGTCCCGCGGATGCACCGAAGAGTACAAGCCGAGGCTCAGCGGGCCGCGATCGCGCGTTCGAGCGAATCGGCCCAGGAGGCGCGCAGTCGAGCGACGGGAGAAGAGACAACCTCCCTGGCGTTGTACTCGATGCGGAAATTCCCCTGAGTGACGGTCCCGAGCGTGCGCAGGCCCAACTCGTATTGTGCCGCAATTCGTTCGATGGCGGCAAGTGCGGCTTGGGGCGCTGTGACAATGGCGCGGGCGCCGCGTTCGCCGAATAGAGCCCACTCGGCAGGTTCAGCGCCCATGAGCGAGACGTCTGCGCCGAGGGATTCGATGGCGAAGAAGGATGCGAAACCGGATTCGGCGAGCGCCACGGCAAGACCGCCATCGCTCAGGTCGTGCGCGGAATGGAGCAGGCGTTCGGCGGCGAGAGCAGCGAGAGCGTCCATGAGGCGTTTTTCCGCGGCGAGGTCGATGGGCGGCGGCATTCCCGCGACGACGGAGTGGATGGTGCGGGCGTACTCGCTGGAAGAAAACTCGCGCTGCACCTGAGCGGGCGCGGCGCTTACGGATGTTGCGCCGGCCCCGTCGAGCAGCAGGATCGCGTCGCCGGGGGCGCGGAAGGCCATGCTGAGGGCGAGCGAATCGTCTTCGAGGATGCCAAGGACGCCGATAGTGGGCGTGGGATAAATCGCGCGGCCGAGCGTTTCGTTGTAGAAGCTGACGTTGCCGCCGGTGATGGGCACGCCGAGGGCGCGGCAGGCATCGCTCATGCCGTCAATGACCTGACTGAACTGCCACATGATTTCCGGCTTCTCGGGATTGCCAAAGTTGAGGCAATTGGTGGCGGCGAGCGGGCGTGCACCCACACAGGCGACGTTTCGCGCAGCTTCGGCGACGGCGTGCATGGCGCCGGTGCGCGGATCGAGATGGCACCAGCGGCCGTTGCCGTCCACGGCGAGCGCGAGGCCGCGGCCGATTTCCTTGACGCGAACCAGAGCGGCATCGCCGGCGCCGGGAGCGACCACGGTGTTCGTGCGCACCATGTGGTCGTACTGCTGGACGATCCATCGCTTGGAGGCGAGGGCTGGGGCGGCGAGCAGCCTCACGAAGTGAGCGGTGAGGTCCGTGCCTTCCGGTGCGAAGGCGACGAGAGTTTCCGCGCGGGACGGCTTGGCGGGCGCGGCCAGCGGGCGAGAATAGACGGGGCCCTCTTCCGCCAGCGCTTGGGCGGGAATCTCGGCGGCGAGGCGGCCGTGATCGAGCACGCGCAGCAAGCCGCCGGAAGTAACGCGGCCGATGACCACTGCGTCGAGTTCCCATTTGCGGAAGACGCGCAGAACTTCTTCTTCGCGGCCGCGTTCGGCGACGAGCAGCATGCGCTCCTGCGATTCGCTGAGCATGATTTCGTAGGGTGACATTCCGGTTTCGCGCTGAGGAACGAGCGCGAGGTCGATTTCGATTCCCGTGGAGCCACGCGAGGCCATTTCGCAGGTGGAGCAAGTGAGACCGGCGGCGCCCATGTCTTGAATTGCGACCACGGCGCCGGTGCGCATGGCTTCGAGACAGGCTTCGAGGAGCAATTTTTCGAGGAAAGGATCGCCGACCTGGACGTTGGGCCGCTTCTGCTGCGATTCCTCGGTGAATTCGGCGGAGGCGAGGAGCGATGCGCCGTGGATGCCGTCGCGTCCGGTCTTTGCGCCGACGTAAATCACGGGATTGTCCACGCCCCGGGCGCGGGCGAAAAAGAGTTCGTCGCGGTGGGCCACGCCGAGCGCGAGCGCGTTAACGAGCGGATTGGCGGAGTAGCAGGGTTCAAAGGCGACCTCGCCGCCGACAGTGGGAACGCCGAAGCAGTTGCCGTAGAAGCCGATGCCGCGAACGACGCCGTCCAGGATGCGGCGGTTGCGGGCGACTTCCGCGGGCGTCGCGCCCTGTCCCTCCGTGACAGGGCCGAAGCGGAGCGAATCGAGCACGGCGATGGGACGCGCGCCCATAGTGAAAATGTCGCGAAGGATACCGCCGACGCCGGTAGCCGCTCCCTGGAAGGGTTCGACGAAGCTGGGATGGTTGTGCGACTCGATTTTGAAGGCAGCGACCCAGCCGCTTCCGATGTCCACGACTCCGGCATTTTCGCCGGGGCCCTGGACAACTTGGGGGCCTTTGGTGGGCAGGCGCTTGAGGTGGACTTTGCTCGATTTATAGGAGCAGTGCTCGCTCCACATGAGGGAGAAAATGCCGAGTTCGGTGATGTTGGGATCGCGGCCGAGGATTTTTTGGACGCGGGCGTACTCATCGGGGGAGAGGCCGTGTTCGGCGGCGAGTTCGGGGGTGACGCGAATTTCCGTGTCGATCATGAATCAGGCCGTGTAATCAGAGGATGTTGCGGACATGGGGCACGGCATGCCGTGCCCCTACGCAGGCACACGTTCGGCGATGGCGGGCGCGCTTTCGCGGCGGGCGAGGGTATCGATCAAGGAGCGAAGGATGACGAGGCCGTCGGCGGAATCGAGCGGGGATTCCGCGGCGCGCTCGGGATGGGGCATGAGGCCGGCGACGTTGCGTTCGCGGTTGATGACGCCCGCGATGTTGGCCAGGGCGCCATTGGGATTCCAATCGGGAGATTCGCGGCCGTCGGGAGCGACGTAACGGAACAGGACCTGGCCGTTGCGTTCGAGGCCGCGAAGAGTGGCGTCGTCGCAGAAATAGTTGCCATCGGAATGCGCAATGGGAATCTTGAGAACCTGGCGGGGACGCGCGGCGCAGGTGAACGGCGTGTCGGTGTGTTCGACGCGGATGTACACATGGCGGCAGACGAAACGCAGGCCGGCATTGCGCAGAACGGCGCCGGGAAGCAGGCCGCTTTCGAGCAGCACCTGAAAGCCGTTGCAGATGCCGAGGACGAGGCCGCCGGATTTAGCGAATTTGGTAACGGCGCGCATGACGGGCGAAAAGCGGGCGATGGCGCCGGTACGGAGGTAATCGCCGTAGGCAAAACCGCCGGGGAGAATGATGGCGTCGAAGTTGGCGAGGTCTTCCGACTGGTGCCAGATGAAATCGACGGGCCGGCCGAGCACGGTGCCGAGGGCGTGGTGCGTATCGTGGTCGCAGTTGGAGCCCGGAAACACGACGACGCCAAATTTCATCGGTGGATTACCCCTTTCGAATTCTACCACGGGTCTTGCGAGGCCTGCGGCGAGGCGTTCGACGGCGATGCGGCCGCTTTTTGGCGCGTTTGGGCGGGGCTGCGGCGGCAGCCATCGCTTTGCGGCGGGCGGCGGCCCAGCCGGGCTTGTTGGACTGGCGGCCACGGGCGATGCCGAGGCCGTCCGCGGGCACATTTTCCGTGATGGTTGAGCCAGCGGCGACGTAGGCGCGGGCGCCGATGCGGACGGGAGCGACAAGCGCGGTATTGCTGCCGATGAAAACCTGATTGCCGATAGCGGTGCGGTTCTTGCTCACGCCGTCGTAGTTGCAGGTGATGGTGCCGGCGCCGATGTTCGTCCCGCGGCCGATGGAGGCATCACCGATGTAGGTGAGGTGCTGGGCCTTGACGCCCTGGCCGAGACGGGACTTCTTGACCTCGACGTAGTTGCCGACGCGTGCACCCGGGCCGATTTCGGCGCCGTCGCGCAAGTGGGAAAACGGGCCGATGCGGGCGCCCGAACGGACGCGACTGGCTGTGAGGATGGAATGCTCGCGAACGGTGACGCCATCTTCAAGCAGGACATCGGTGAGGACGCTGCCCGCGCGGATAGTGCAGTTGGCGCCGATGCGCGTCTTGCCGAAGAGGTGGACGGAGGGTTCGATGACAGTGTCTTCGCCGACGCGGACGTCGGGATCGATGAGAACTGTTTCGGGAAGAAAGATGGTGACGCCCGAGTCCATCAGGGCGCGGCGCTTGCGGTCGCGAAATATGCGGTCCACTTCAGCAAGTTCGGCGCGGGTGTTGCAGCCGAGTACTTCCTGGGAATCGGCGGCCACTTCCGCGAGGACGCGCAGGCCGCGCTGGTTGAGCACGGCGACGGCATCGGTAAGGTACAGCTCCTTGTGGACATTTTCCGGGCGGAGGGCATCCAGACAGGGCCACAAGGTTTCGAGAGTGAAGGCGTAGATGCTCGAATTGATCTCCTGAATGGCGCGCTCTTCGGGAGTGGCCGCTTTTTCCTCCACGATGCGGGCCACGCTATTGTCCGATTTTCTGATGATGCGGCCATAGCCAGCGGGGTCGGCGAGGATCGCAGTGAGGATGGTTGCCGCAGCGCCGCTGGTGAGATGCGCATGCGCGAGACGCTCCAGAGTTTCGGTGCGAATGAGCGGGGCGTCGCCGGGAAGCACCAGGACGTACTTCGAGCGGCGATTCAATTTCTTCTGCGCGACGCGGAGGGCATGGCCGGTGCCGAACTGAGGCTGCTGGAGAATGGGATTGGCGCCGAGAGGGATGGCGCAAGCGGCTACGTCTTCCGCCTGGTGGCCGACGATGACGGCGATTTCGCGGGCGCGAAGCGGCATGCAGGCGCGAACCACGTGCTCAACGAGAGTGCGGCCACCGGCGCGATGGAGCACTTTGGCGAGATCGGAACGCAGGCGGGTGCCTTTGCCCGCGGCGAGGATAACCGCGGAGAAATCAGAGAGGGCTGAGGTTCGGCTCGGCATAGCTCATCTATTGTCGCTGTGCAGGGTGGATTTGGGAAGGTGCGCGCAAGGAAGGCGTGTGAAAACGCTTAGGGCATGCGGAGGAAATAAGGATCCTCTAATCCGCGGGGGCGGCAGCGGCAGAGGCAGAGGCGCGAAGCGCAGGCGCCGCGGCTTCTTCCGAGGTTTCGGTCCAGAGAGTGGGATCGGCGAGCAGCCGGGTGACGAGTTGGGTGTGGAGTGCATGGCCAGCGCGCTGCGCCACCACGAGGCCGCGCAGAGGACGTCCGACGAGGGCGAGATCGCCAATCAGATCGAGGGTTTTGTGCCGGCCAAACTCGTCGGCGAAGCGGAGGGGCCCGTTGAGGATGGCGTCGTCGGAGAGGACGAGAGCGTTGTCGTAGGAGCCGCCGCGAATCAGGCCCATTTTGCGCATGCCGGGGAAATCGCGCTCGAATCCGAAGGTGCGGGCGGGAGCGAGCAGGCGGCTGAAGGTGTCGCGGTCCACGCGCAGATCCACGTGCTGGCGGCCGATGGCGGGGTGCGGGAAGTCAATCGAACACTGCACGCGAAATTCGCCGGCAGGATAAATGCCGATGCGCCGGCCAGCGTCAGTGAATTCCAGGGGCCGCACAACGCGGAGGTAGCGGCGGCGGCGGCGGAGGGTGCGAATGCCGGCCCGACCGAGCATGTCGATGAACGGCTGTGCAGAGCCGTCCAGGATGGGGACCTCGATGGCGTCCAGATCCACAAAGCAATTGTCCACGCTGCAAGAATAGAGCGCGGCCAGCAGATGCTCGGTGGTGGAGATCAGCACGCCCTTCTTCATCAGGCTGGTGGCGTAACTGACGCGGGCGACGTTGCCGACATGCGCCTCGATTGGGAAACTGTCGAGATCGGTGCGGCGGAAGACGATTCCGGTATCGGCAGGGGCAGGGGCCAGCCGCAGGTGACCGGGTACAGCAGTGTGGAGGCCGATGCCGTCGACCTCGACCAGATGCTGAATCGTGGTTTGGAAGGGCATAAAGATTAGTTATGGGAGCAACTTGTCGGCCAAACTGATGCTCGTAAATGACTGAGAATATTATGGTTAATTCGTGACAGCCGTCACGGCCGACAAAAGCGTGTCTATTCTACAACATTTTTGCGCTTGACTCCGTGGCAGATTGTCCGACGCCGCCCTCGTGAGTGCGACGCGATCGCGCACAAAACGGCGGCGGCGAGACCGGCGCAAAGTTGGAGCCCAGAGGGGCGATGCTATACTCCGGGCTTCTCATCATCATCCGGCCATTGATGCCAGCGAACACTCCCAAACGGCTCTTCCTGATTGATGCGATGGGGTTCGTATTCCGCGCGTTTTATGCGCCGATGGAACGGCTGCGGTCGCCGGGCGGACTGCCAACGAAGGTGCCGTACGTCTTCGCGAACATGCTGAGAAAGCTGGCGAAGGACTGGTCGCCGGACTATGTGGCTGTGGTGTTCGACTTGCCGGGGCCGACGTTCCGCGACGAACTGTACGACAAATACAAGGCCCAGCGGCCGCCGATGCCGGAAGACCTGTCTATCCAACTCCCGATGGTGAGGAGACTGTGTGATGCGATGAGGCTGGCGGTGGTGGCGCGCGAAGGCTACGAGGCGGACGACGTAATCGGAACGCTGAGCCGGCAGGCCGGGGAACGCGGGCTCGAAGTGTTCATCGTGACGGCGGATAAAGACATGCTGCAGCTCGTCCGCGACCAGGTGCCGGGCGGGGGCCGGGTCCGTGTGTTCAATCCGGGCAAGGGAGACCTGCTCGCCGATGAGAAGAAGGTGGAAGAACTGATGGGCGTGCCGCCGACGCGGGTGACGGACGTGATGGCGTTGATGGGCGATGCGATCGACAACATACCGGGGGCGAAGGGAATCGGAGAGAAGGGCGCGAGGGAACTGATCCAGAAGTACGGGTCGGCGGAGGCGGCGCTGGAGCACGCGGCGGAAGTGACGAGCAAACGATGGCGCGAGGCTCTGGAAAATTCGCGCGAGATGGTGCTGCTCTCGAAAAAACTCGCAGCCATCGATACACACGCGCCGCTGGAGCTGGAGCTGCAGGCGCTGGAGCCCGCGGCGCCCGATGCGGAAGCGCTTCGCGGGCTCTACAGCGAGTTCGGGTTCAGCTCGATGCTGCGGGAACTCGAGCCGCCAGCGTCCCGAATCGTCGGGACGGGCGCGCGGTCGCGGAGCATCGCGACGCCGCAGGAGTTTCAAAAGTTCGTGAGCCAGGCTCCGAGCGAGCAGGGAGTGGCGCTGTGGATTGAACCGTTGCCGGCGGAAGGGGCGGAGGACGACGAAGATCCCGGATTCGGGAGCCGGCCGGGAGCGGTGGCCATCTCGACGGACGAGGAGAATTCAGCGACAGTCGAAATCGAAGGTAACGTGGGAGTGCGGAAGGAGCTCGAGGCGTGGCTGCGCGACAGCGCACACAGCAAAACGGTGCACGATCCCAAAGTGGTGGATTTGCTGCTGGCGACGGAAGAAGGGATCGCGGGGGTGCGCCACGCGGTGCGGCTGTACTCCTACCTGCTGCGTCCGAGTACGACGAAGCACGACCTGGAAGACGTCGCAGTGAGGCATCTGAACGCGGCGCCCATGGCAACCGCGGGAGAAAAGGCGGCATGGCTGGCGCGGCTGGGCCCGCAATTGCGGGCGGAGGTGGAGCAGCAGGGGCTGCTCCATGTGTACGAGCGGATCGATCTGCCATTGGCGCCGGTGCTGGCGCGGATGGAGCGAACGGGGGTGCGGGTCGATCCGAAAGCGCTGGAGGCGATGTCGCGAACGCTCGAAGGCGAAATTGCCGCGCGGGAAAAAGAGATTTGCGAGACGGCGGGCGCGCCCTTCAACATCAATTCGCCGTCGCAGCTCGCCGAGGTGCTGTTCGACAAGCTGAAGCTGCCGGCACCGCGGAAGTCGGCGAAGACGGGAGCGCGTTCGACCGCGGCGGACGTGCTCGAAGAGCTGGCAGCGAAACACCCGCTGCCGAAAAAAATACTGGAGTATCGCGAGGCTGCAAAACTGAAGTCCACGTACGTGGACGCGCTGCCGAAGCTGGTGAGCCCGGCAGATGGCCGGCTGCACACGCGGCTGAGCCAGACGGGCACGGCGACGGGGCGGCTGAGTTCGTCGAGCCCCAACCTGCAAAATGTGCCGACGCGGAGCGAAGCCGGCCGGGAAATCCGGGCCGCGTTCGTGGCTGAAAAAGGGAAGGTGCTGCTCTCGGCCGATTATTCGCAAATCGAGCTGCGGCTGCTGGCGCATTTTTCCGGAGATCCGGTGCTGGTGGAGGCGTTCCAGAAGGGCGAGGACATTCATGCGCGAACGGCGGAGCTGGTGTTCGGCGTGGGCCCGCTGGCGCAGACGGCGGAGCACCGGCGGTCGGCGAAGGCAGTGAACTTCGGGATTATCTACGGGCTTTCGGCGTTCGGACTGGCGCAGCAGTTGGGAATCGAGCGCGGGGAGGCGGCGAAGTTCATCGCGGCGTATTTTGAGCGCTACCGGGGCGTGAAGGAATATCTGGACCGGCATCTCGAAGAGGTGCGAAAGACAGGTTTCACGCGTACGCTGTTCGGGCGCATCCGGCAGATTCCGGAAATCCAGGCGCCGCCGGGAGCGATGCGCGCGCTGGGGGAGCGGATCGCGCTGAACACTCCGCTGCAGGGAACGGCCGCGGATCTGATCAAACTGGCGATGATCGACATCGACCGGAAACTGGCAGGGTCGAAGCTGGGCGCGCGAATGACGCTCCAGGTGCACGACGAGTTGCTGTTCGAGGTGCCGCGGGCGGGGATGGAGGAGCTGCGCACGCTGGTGAAGGATGCAATGGAACGCGTGCATCCGCTGCGGGTGCCGCTGGTAGTGGATGTGAAGGCGGGGCCGAACTGGCGGGATATGGAGTAGAATGCGCGCGCGAGTGTGCGACGGGACTCCGTTGGCGCGCCCGGGAGGGTGGTCGAACCGATGAAAACCATTTTGGCAGGGATAGCGGTGGTTTGCCTGGCAGTGGCCGCAGGCGCGGGGCAGCAGAAATCCGCGGGGGATAAGGGGAAGGACCCAAGATTTCCCGAGGGGTATACGATCCCGGAGAAGGACGCGCAAGCCGCCAATCCCGTCAAACCCACGGATGCGTCGATCGCCGCAGGCGGAAAGTTCTACTCGTCGCAGTGCGCCATGTGCCACGGAAAAGATGGAGACGGCAAAGGGGATCTGGCGGAGCAGATGGGAATAAAAATGCCGGACTGCCGGAAACCCGAGACGCTGGCGAAATTTTCCGACGGCGAACTGTTTTACATCCTGACGAACGGAATGGGGAAAATGCCTGCGGAGGGGGACCGCACACCGGACGAAAAGAAATGGAACGTCATCAATTACATGCGTTCGCTCTCGAAGCCCAAAGAGGGAGGAACTCCGGCGCCCAAGCCGTGAATTGAGGCCCGCGCGCCGGCCGCCCGGCCGTCGGCAACGTGATATCCTGACGCCCCGCCGCAGAAAGGGAGGAAACCGCCATGCTACACAGCAGCCGATTTCTTAAGATCGTGAACGAAGCGAAGTCGCGCATCCGCGAAACGAATGTGCAGGAAGTGAAGAAGCGGATGGACAAAGGCGAGAAGCTGATCGTGGTGGACGTTCGCGAAGACAATGAGGTGGCGCGAGGGCGGATTCCGGGCGCGCTGCATCTGGGCAAAGGGATCATCGAACGGGACATCGAAAAGGCGGTTCCGGACACGAACGCGGAAATCATTCTCTACTGTGGCGGAGGATTCCGTTCCGCGCTGGCGGCCGATGCGCTGCGGCAGATGGGCTATGGGAACGCGGTATCGATGGACGGCGGCTGGAAGGCGTGGAACGAGAACGGCTATCCCACCGAAAAGTAAGGACGACCGGGCTGCGCATTCGAATCAGGAGGGGAATCATGAAAGCAATGGGCGTAGCACTGGCGGCGCTCGCGGTGGCCCTGCCCGTGGCGGCACAGGAGAAGCCGGTGGTGCTGCGCGTGTCGACGATGCTCGACGGGCGCGGGCACGCGGTGAAGGACCAGCGCATCACGGTGGAGGGCGGAAAAATCACGGCGGTCGAGGGGAAAGCTGGGGGAGCCACATCCGGCGCCGTGTACGACCTGCGCGGGCTGACGGTGCTGCCGGGCTGGATCGACGGGCACGTGCATCCGACGTATCACTTCGGGCCGGACGGGCGCGCGGAAGACAAAACGGAAACGCCGCAGCAGGCGGCGTACGCGGCAGCGGCCAACGTGTGGATCACACTGCTCGCGGGATTCACCACGATACAGAGCGTGGGCAGCCCGGACGATAAACCGCTGCGGGACGCGATCAACTCGGGGGCGCTTCCGGGACCGCGAATCCTGACGTCGCTCGAGCCGTTTTTCAGCACGAAGCCCACGCCGGAGGAGCTGCGCGCGGCGGTGCGGCAGCGCAAAGCAGATGGGGCGGACCTGATCAAGATCTTCGCGTCGAAGAGCATCCGAGAAGGTGGCGGGCAAACGATGAGCGACGAGCAGCTCGCGGCACTGTGCGGCGAGGCGAAGGTGCAGGGGCTGCGGACGCTGGTGCACGCGCACAGTTCGCAGAGCATCCAGGCGGCGGTGCGCGCCGGCTGCTCGCAGATCGAGCACGGGGTGTTTGCGACGGACGAGGATCTGCGGCTGATGGCGGAGCGCGGTGTGTATTTCGATCCGCAGGCGGGATTGGTGTTCCACAATTATTTCGACAATAAGGCGCGATTCCTGGGGATTGGGAACTACAACGAGGAAGGATTTGCGGCGATGGAGAAAGCGGTGCCGCTGGCGATTGATGTGGTGCGGCGCGCCTGGCGAACGCCAAACCTGAAGATGGTGTTTGGGACGGACGCGGTGGCGGGAGCGCATGGGCACAACGCCGAAGAATTTATTTACCGGGTGCGCGATGCGGGGCAGGGCGCGATGGACGCGATGGTCTCTGCAAATTCGCTGGGAGCACAAGCGATGGGGCTCGGCGACCGGATTGGCGCGATCGCAGTGGGGATGGATGCGGACATCATCGCACTCGACGGCAATCCGCTCGAGGACATTACCGCAGTGCGGCACGTGGTGTTCGTGATGAAGGGCGGAAAGATCTACAAGAACGAGGCTACCTCCCACTCAGGAAAATAACAGGCAGCTCACGCCGCGGTGAGGAGGATGGGCGCATCGCGCGTAATGACGATAGTGTGCTCGAAATGGGCGGAGAGGCTGCCGTCGGCGGTCTTCATGGTCCAGCGGTCGGAAGAGACGTAGGCGGAGCCGCTGCCGGCGGAGATGATGGGCTCGATGGTGATCACGAGACCTTCGTTCAGCCGGGTGCGCCGGCGCGGATCCCAGTAATTAAGAATTTGCGGCTCCTCGTGGATGGTGCGGCCGATGCCGTGACCGCAGAGCTCGCGGACGACGGAAAAACCATCGCGGCGCACTTCGCGCTCGACGGCGGCGCCGATGTCTGAGACGCGGCGGAGGGCGCGAGCCTCGCGCGTAGCCCGGACGAAAGCGCGCTGGGCGCATGTGGCGAGGCGCAGTGCCACTTCCGAGGCGGGCGGGACCGCAACGGTCACGGCGGCATCGGCCATGAAGCCGTCTTTCTCCGCGGTGAGATCGAGCTTCACAAGATCGCCGGGCGCGATGAGGCGAGGGCCGGGAACGCCGTGGACGATTTCGTCGTTGATGCTGATACAGACCGCACCTGGGAATCCGTAAACGAGGGGAGGCGCGGAGCGAGCACCCTCGGCGGCGAGGAGCCGGGCGCCGATGACGTCGAGCTCGGCAGTAGAAATGCCGGGGCGCACGTGGCCGGCCAGGGCACGGAGGGTGCGGCCGACGATTCGGCCGATGGCCTGCAGTGCCAGGAGTTGGTCGTCAGTTTCGATGGACATGTGAAAGACCGAAAACTGAATTCCGAAGCCTCGGGACGAAAACCGAAAATCGGGAAAATCGAAAACGCGAAGACCGGGCCGTGGCTATGGCGGCGAAATGGCTGGCCCGGGAGGATTCGAACCTCCACCGTCTGCATTAACAGTGCAGTGTCCTACCAATTGGACCACGGGCCAGCGGCGCTCCTCAATATGATGCACCGGAAAGCGGCAAAACTGCCAGCGTTCGGCCAGCCACCGCGGGGGCGAGCGGACTGGAGCGGGTCAGAGGCCGGAGAAGTCCGCGGCGAAGCGCTCGCGCACGCGCGCCGCATCGAGTGGGCCGCCGTGGCCCAGGTAAATGGTCTTGGCACCGCGGTCGAGAAGCTTGCGGATGCTGCGGCGAAGCTCAGTGAGGTCTTCGGCGAAGTAGTGGTAACCCGGCTCGAAGGGATGAATCGCGCCTCCGAGCGAGCCGCCCATCATCAAGTCGCCGGCAATGGCGCGGCCGTCCTCAAAGAGAATGCTAATAGAGCCGGGAGTGTGTCCGGGGGTGTGGAGCACGGTGGCGGGGAGTCCGAATTCAGTTAGGGAATAGCCCTCGTCGATGAGGAGATCGGGCTCGACAGCCGGGAAGTGCGGGTCGAGGAAGAGCGAGAGGATGCGGCTAGAAAAACGCAGAGGAACGAACGGGCGCGAATCTCCGGCGCGCATTTTGGGAGCATCGGCGGCGTGAACCGCAGCGGGAACCCGCAGCCGCTGCTTTAAAGCGAGGGTGCTGCCGGCGTGGTCTGTGTGGCCGTGGGTATGGAGAAGCAGGGCGATGCGCCCCGGCTCGAGGTTGAAACGGCGCATGCCGCGGAGGATTTTTTCTTCTTCGCGTGCGGAACCAGTGTCCACCAGGACGGTGCGCTCTCCCACCAGCACGTAGGCCGTGGAGATCCGCAACTGGATGGGATAGATCGCCGGAATCATGACCCCGAAAGCTCCGTGCGCTGAAGATAGCACGGCCAAACGTACCGTCAGCCACCGAGGCGTCGGCCGTGGTTCATCGAAAGGTTAGACTGTGCGGGGGTGAAATCGCGTCACTAGAAATACAGGAAGGAGATGCTGAACGGGCCCAGCCCAAAATCCCCTCTTTAAAAGGGATCCTCCGCCCAACATCTCCTCTGAGGGGTAGGAAGCATCTGGGATGCCGCAGCTAAGTCATTTGTTTTCAATTGTATTTTGAAATGCACAGGGCAATAATTTCATGCGGCGGGTAAAAAGTCCGCGGCCAGTACTAGTACTGGACTTGCGTGATGGGCTGACAGGGCACAGGTTGACCCTTGCTGAGGGCACTGCTATGTTGAGAGGTTCGGCTGGCCGCGCAGAGGCGCGCAGAGTGCGCGACCAGTGACTGGGGACTGCGGGCAAACAATGGGCCTCGAAAAGATCGTCATTCAAGGAGCGCGCCAGCACAACCTCAAGAACATCAGCCTGGAAATCCCCCGCGACACGCTGACCGTGGTAACCGGGCCATCAGGGTCGGGCAAATCGTCGCTGGCGTTCGACACGATTTATGCCGAAGGCCAGCGGCGGTACGTGGAGACGCTTTCGGCCTATGCGCGTCAGTTCCTGGATCAGATGGAGAGGCCGGAGGTGGATGCGATCGAGGGCCTCTCGCCAGCGATCTCGATCGAACAGAAGACCACGACGCGGTCGCCGCGATCGACCGTCGGAACCATAACCGAGATTTACGATTATCTGCGGGTGCTGTACAGCTCGGTGGGCACGCCGCACTGCCCGAAGTGCGGAAAGCCCATCGCCCGGCAATCCACTGAACAAATTGTGCAGTCCATCCTGGCGCTGAAGCCGGAAGACCGGATCATGATCCTGGCGCCGGTGGTGCGCGGGCGGAAAGGCGAATACAAGAAA